>JAOZLU010000031.1:8631-10775 GCA_029934695.1 Desulfobacterales bacterium
CGATAGGCCGACTCAACAGCCCTTGCAAAAGATTCAGCATCGCACAGGTGAGAACTCTCCATAAATTGGCGCATGGAGGTGCGAAGCCCTTTCAGTTGAGTGGTATTTCCGGCCAGTTGAACTGCACGGGCAATATAATCGGCCTCGGTTTCGGTGATCAGATCCGCCATATCTACCTGGGTCAGAATACTTGCTCCGACGCGGGCGACGTGGCGATTCCCTCGCAGGGTGACAACCGGAACCCCCATCCACAGGGCTTCACAGGTGGTGGTGGTCCCATTGTACGGAAACGAATCAAGTCCGATATCCACCTGATTATATAACCCGAGATGCCCCTCTTTTGACTGGATACGCGGCCGCATAACAAGCTGTTCGGCAGGAATATCGTTGTTCGAGAATATCTTATAATAGTAACGCCGGGTGGATTCGTCTGCCAACTGTCGGCTTTTGAGCAGCAGGCGGGAATTGGGGACTTCCTTCAAAATTTTTGACCAGGCTGCGACCGTTTTCTCTGTGACCTTGGTCAGATTATTGAATGAGCCGAAGGTGATTCGCTTGGTTTTCAGAGACGGCAGTGACCCGACCTTGGGCGAGGTCGCAGGAGGCGTGTAACAGAGAAAACCGTGAGGCAGACGCACCAGGTTCTCACAGGCATATCTGTCGGCCGCACCTTCGGGGTCAGCAATCGGGTCGGTAAACCGGTAGTCCATGACACTCATTCCTGTGGTATCCGGGTATCCGAGCCAAGTCATCTGAACCGGCGCAGGCTTGCGGGCAAAGACAAGGAGACGGTTATTGGCTGTATGTCCTGCAAGGTCAACCAGAATGTCAATGCGGTCTTCCCGGATTTTCTCAGCGACCTCATCATGTCCTTTTCCTTTTGTGTCGCACCAATGATCGGAAAGGGTCTGTATCTGTTTGGTCATTCCATCCGGCTTGTCTGTTTCCGAGTAACAGAATACTTCTACCTGGCTTTTGTCATGCTTTCTGAGAAGGGACTCCAGAAAGTAGGCGCATGAATGGGAGCGAAAATCAGGAGAGACATATCCCACGCGAAGCCGCCGGTCCGGGGTTGCGTCATTGGCATGAGGCATGATCTTTTCTGCCAGCGGTTCTGCATGGTTTTTGCCCCACCTGAGATGCTCCTCATACAGCCATTTTGGATCGTTGTCCGATGTATATTGATATGTGAACAGCAGATTGCTGTGCGCCTGATAATAATCCGGTTTCAGTTCCAGTGCTTTCTTGTAGTAAGCGATTGCGTCCTCCAACTGGCTCTGATCCTTGAACGCGTTGGCCATGTTGTTGTACGCTTCGGAATTGTTCGGACTGAGTTCCAATGCCCTGCGGTAACAGCCAATGGCCTCTTGAATCTTTCCCTGGGCGTTCAGCACATTGCCCATATTATACGCAGTATCTCCGTAGTTCGGATTGATCTCCAACGCCTTCTGATAACACGCAATCGCCTCGGCCAACTTTCCCTGGGTATTCAGCGCGTTTCCCAAGTTGTTATGCGCTTCCGCGTAATCCGGTTTCATCTTCAGAGCCTTGCGAAAAAACGTGACTGCTTCATCAAGCTTATTCTGATTATTCAGTATAAGCCCCAGATTATTGGCAGATTCAGGATAGTCCGGGTTGATTTCCAGGGCTTTTTTATAATGCTCAATCGCTTCTTCTGTGTTGCCCTGCTCATTCAGTGCATTTCCCAAATTATTATGCACATCGGCCTGGCCCGGATCAATCGCCAGAACTTTGCGATAGCAGGCGATCACCTCTTCAATCTTGCTGTGTCCGCGCAGCGAATTTCCAAGATTATAGTAGGCTTCGGCATAACTCGGATTCAGTTCCACAGCTTTGCGATAATTCTCAACCGCTTCTTCCCTGTTCCCCTGGGCACCTAACGCAGCAGCGAGGTTATTGTGACAAATTGCATTTCCCGGACGAATCGCTATTGATTTGCGAATAAGCATCACAGCCTCATCATTTCTCTCGGACTGATGTGCGATGACCCCGAGAAAATGAAGCGCGTCAGGCTGATCCGGATGCGTTCCAAGGACATTTTTGTAAATCGCCTCTGCTTTGTCCAACTCGCCGGACTGGTGCAGTTGGACAGCAGCAGCAAGGAAGTCGGAAACTGAGAACTG
>JAOZLU010000031.1:10875-25134 GCA_029934695.1 Desulfobacterales bacterium
CGCCGGACTGGTGCAGTTGGACAGCAGCAGCAAGGAAGTCGGAAACTGAGAACTGTGTGTCTGTTACCCGCGGCTGGACAGTTGACGGAACTCGGAACTCGGAAGCCGGAGTTTGAGCACCCGTTGTCGGTGGTTGGGCAATTGACGGAACCTGGAACTCGGAAGACGGAGCCTGATTGTCCGTTGCCGGCTGGACAATTGGCGGAATTTGGAACTCAAAAGCCGGAGCCTGAAATTCAAAATCCGGGGTTTTGCGCGGAGGTGTCGGAGTTCCGCCTGAACACCATGTTGTCCAAATTTCCCGATACGCGGCTTCAACAGATCTGGCAAAAGATTGAGCATCGCATAAGGGAGAATTTATCATGCGCTGCCGCGTCGTTGTCCGGAGTTCTTTGAGCCGTTCAATATTCCCGGCCAGTTGAATCGCCTTGGCAATATAATCCGCCTCGGTTTCCGCGATCAGTTCTTTCAGTCCGATGCTGTCCAGGATGCTCGTTCCCACGCGTGAGACATGCCGTTTTCCGCATAAAGTGATCACCGGAACCCCCATCCAAAGGGCCTCACAAGTGGTTGTCGTTCCATTGTACGGAAACGGATCAAGAGCGATATCCACCTGATTATACATGGCAAGATGCTCTCCCTGGGTCGCTGTCCGGGGCACCATGGTGACACGCTCAGAAGAGATGCCGTTCTTTGAGAACAACTCATTATAATACTGCTGGGTGGATTCATCCACCAGTTGCCGGCTTTTGAGTAAAAGCCGGGACCCTGGGACCTGATGTAAAATTTGCGACCACGCTGCAACCACGCCCTCATTTGTCTTGGTCAGATTATTGAACGATCCAAAGATGATCTGACCGGTTTTCAGAAACTGCAATTCCGAGACATCCGGCGTTTTTAAAAGCGGCGCATAGCAAAGAAAACCGCGGGGCAGACGCACCAGTGTTTCACTGAAAAATTTGTCGGTCGCACCGTCAGGGTCTGCCACTGTATCGGTGAGGCGGTAATCCATGACATCCATTCCGGTGGTGTCGGGGTATCCGAGCCAGGAAAGCTGAACCGGCGCGGGCTTTCGGGCAAAAACAAGGAGGCGGTTGTTCGCAGTGTGCCCTGCCAGATCCACAAGGATATCAATCTGATCTGCACGAATCTGGTCTGCGACTGCCGCGTCGCTTTTTCCCAGCGTGTCATACCAGTGATCAGCAAGCTCGCGGATTCGCTGGGTCACTTCATCGGATTTCTGAATTTCCGCATAGCAGAAAATCTCCACCTGGGCCTTGTCATGCGCCCTGAGCAGGGGTTCTGTGAAATACGCACAGGAATGGCCGCGAAAATCAGGAGACACATAGCCCACGCGGAGACGCCTTCCAGGTGTTTTCTCATTGGCGTGAGGCGAAATCTCTCCTGCCAGGGGCGTTGCATGTTGTTCGTTCCACACGCGATGCTGTTCAAACAGCCATTCGGGTGTATGTCCTGAACCGTACTGGAGCGTAAACAGGAGATTGCTGTGGGCCTGGTTGTAGTCCGGCTTGAGTTCCACAGCCTTCCTGTAATAAGCCGCAGCCTCTTCTAACCTGCCCTGGTCGTTCATGGCATATCCCATGTTATTATGCGCCTCAGCGTAGTTGGCCCTGATTTCCATGGCTTTGCTGTAGTAATGAATGGCTTCTCCTGTCCGCCCCTGGTTATTCATGGAGATGCCAAGATTGTTATAGGCTTCAGCGTGGTTGGGATTTATCTCAATGGCTTTCCTGTAGCATTCCGCAGATTTTTCTGATTTGCCCAGAAACTTGTATGCAACGCCCATGTTGTTATACGCTTCGGCATATTTGGGCCTGATCTCCAATGCTTTTTCATAGCATTCAATCGCCTCATTCAGCTTGTTCTGGAGTTTGAACGCACTCGCCATGTTATAATAGGCTTCAGCATATTTGGGAGTGATCTCCAGCGCTTTCTGATAAACCCCAATTGCCTCATTCAGTTTGCCGTGGCTTTTCATGGCATTGCCCATGTTGTTATAAGCTTCGGCGTAGTCTGGATTGATCTCCAGCGCTTTCTGATAACTGGCAATGGATTCTTCAAACTTGCCCTGGGCTTTCAAGGCGTTACCCAGATTATTATACGCTTCGGGGTACCTCGGAGTGATCTCAAGGGCCTTTTTATAACAGGCAATGGCTTCATCCAGTTTTCCCTGGTTTTTCAGGTTTGCGCCCATGTTGTTATGATAAAGCGGATTTCGGGGATTGATTTGAATCGCCTTGCCAATAAGGGCCAGCGCGGCATCGTTTTTACCCGTCTGATGGGCAATAACGCCGCGCAGATGTAACGCGTCCGCATTATTCGGATATACATCAAGAACTTTTTTATAAATCTCCCCGGCCTTCTCAAATTCTCCAGCCTGATGATGCTGAACCCCCCTGTTCATGACTTCTTCAAGATTCAGCGAAGCCTGCTGAACCGCCGATTTTCCAGTTTCCAGTTTCAAATTTCCAGTTTCAAGTTTTGACTCGCACCATTTCCCCCACATTTCCCGGTACGCTGCCTCGACCGACTGGGCAAAAGCACTCTCGTCGTACAGGGGAGAATTCTGGATTTGCTGGCGCAGGGAAGCCCGGAATCCGCGGAGACGATTCATATCTCCGGAGAGTTGGACAGCTTTGGCAATGTAATCGGCCTGGGTTTCGGCAATCAGTTCCGTTAGTCTGATCCGGGTCAGAATACTCGCCCCCACGCGTGAAACATGCCGGTCTCCGGCCAGCGTGATCACCGGAACTCCCATCCACAGGGCTTCACAGGTGGTTGTGGTTCCGTTGTACGGAAAGGGATCAAGTGCAATATCCACCTGATTATACAAGGTAAGATGCTCGTCTTTGGACTGAATGCGAGGCATCATCCGGATTTGCTCGGGCATGACACCGTTCTTTCCAAACATCTCAAGATAACGGCGCCGGGTGGATTCGTCCGACAACTGGCGGCTCTTGAGCAGAATTCGGGAATGGGGAATCTGCTGCAAGATTTGCGACCATGCGGCCACCACGTTCTCATTCACCTTGCTCAGATTGTTGAACGAGCCAAAGGTGGGATGATGAGTTTTCAAAAGCGGCAGGTCTGATACATCGGGCGCGGGATAGAGCGGATCATAGCAGAGAAAACCGGGCAGGCGCATCAGGGTTTCCCGGATATAATTTTCCGACATTCCTTCAGGATCGGCAACTGCATCGGTAAAACGGTAATTCATTGCTGCCATTCCTGTGGTATCCGGATATCCGAGCCATGTCACCTGCACCGGAGCAGGCTTGTATGCGAAGACCATGAGGCGGTTTTTGGCGAAATGACCGGCAAGGTCCACGAGGATGTCAATTTGATCCGCACGGATTTGATCCGCCACATCTGCATCATTTTTTCCCAAAGTGCTGTACCAGTGATCTGCAAGGCTTCTGATCTGTGCTGTCACATCATCGGTTCGTCGTACCTCCGCGTAACAGAATATTTCCACCCGGGTTTTATCGTGCGCCCTGAGCAGCGGTGTGATGAAATACGCGCATGAATGCCGACAGAAATCAGGGGACATATAGCCGATGCGGAGTTTTCTCCCAGGTGTCGGCTCGTTGCCGTGGGGAAGAATTTTTTCCGCGAGCGGCTTTGCATGGATGTCGTCCCATTTGCAATGCTGCTCATACAGCCACTTTCGTGGCGGCGGCGGACCATATTGCAGGATACTCAGCATATTGCTGTGCGCTCTGAAATATCCCGGTCTGATCTCCAATGCTTTCCTGTAGCAGGCAACGGCTTTATCTGTCAAGCCCGGCTCCTTGAGCGTATTCCCCATATTATTATAGGCTTCGGCAAAGTCCGGTTTGATTTCCAGCGCGTTGCGGTAAGACACTAGTGCGTCTTCAATTTTGCCCTGCTCCTGGAGCGCAATGCCCAGATTATTATGGGATTCAGCATGGTCCGGCTTGAGCTTCAGTCCTTTTTTGTAGGCGGCCACGGCTTCCCCAAGTTTGCCTTGGGCACTCAGCACGTTCCCCATTTCATTATAGATTTCGGGCAAATTGGGGCTGATCGCCATTGCCTTATGGTAACAGGCCATTGCCTCATCGAGTTTACCCTGATCTTTCAGCGCAATGCCCATGTTGTTGTGAGGTTCAGCAAAGTCCGGTTTGATCTCCACAGCCTTTTTGTAGGAATGGATTGCCTCATCCAGCCTGCCCTGTTCCTTCAGCGCGTTCCCCATGTTATTATAATAGATTTCTCTCTCGGGATGAAGCTGAATCGCTTTTCCGATCAGGGTTGTCGCACGGTCATAGTCTTGGTTCTGAGTGGCAATGACACCGAGCAGATGCATTGCATCCGCGTGATTCGGATCCTTTTCAAGTATCTTTTCATAGATAGTCTGGGCGTTGTCAAACTCCCCGTTCCGGTGAAGATGAACAGCTTTCTTCAACTCATTCTCAGTGTCAAATTCAGGTTGCGGAGTAACAGCAGTTGGCTGCTCAGATTCAAAGCCTGGAACCTGGAACTCAAAACTCGGTGCCTGAAATTCCGGCTGTTTCAGTCTGAGTTCTAAGGGGTGAGGTGCCGGCTCTGGCTTAACCCTCGGTATCTGAAGTTTCGGTGCTTTAAATTCAACACTCGGTATCTGAATTTCCGGCTGTCCCAGCCTGAACTCTAAGGGATGAGGCTTTGGCAGCTCTGGTTTAGCCGGGGGTATCTGAAATTCCGGCAGCTTCACCTCGAGTTTGGGAGACGGCTCTGTTGGCTCCACTTTAACCGCGGGTATCTGAAATTCCGGCGGTTTCACCTCAGAATCCGGTGCCTTAAATTGCGGCAGTTTCAACTCGAAGGTGGAAGACGGCTCCGGATCCGGCTTAACCGCGGGTATCTGAAATGCCGGAACTTTCGCCTGTGTCTGGATTTTCGATTGCTCAAATTCACTCGGGAGCCGGAACTCGAAAGTCGATTGCGCTTCCACCGATGCGGGCCGGGGAGCGACAGATATCGGTTGCTGAATTTCAGGGCCCGGAACCTGAAACTCAGGTGCCTGGAAATCGGGAATCGGGGCCTGAGAACCTCCGTTCGGTCCGCACCATTTCCGCCACATCTCCTGATAAGCAGACTCAACAGACCGTGCGAAAGATGTCGCGTCGCACAGCGGAGAACTTTGAAGCCGCTGGCGCAGGGAAGATCGAAGTCCGATAAGCCGGTTGCCGTCGCTCGCAAGCTGAACAGCTTTGGCAATATAGTCCGCCTCGGTTTCCGCGATCAGTCCTGTCAGCCCGACCCGCTCCAGGATGCTCGCACCAACCCGTGCCACATGGCGATCTCCGCGTACGGTTATCACCGGAGTTCCCATCCACAACGCTTCAAAAGTGGTTGTCGTGCCATTGTACGGAAAGGGATCAAGGCCGATATCTATCCGGTTATAAAACAAAAGATGTTCCTCCCTGGACGCAACCCGTGGCATCATCGTGACACGCTCGGAAGGAATGCCGTTTTGTGCAAAAAGATCAAGATATCGTTCCCGGGTTGAGGTGTCTGATGCCTGCCTGCTTTTAAGGATGAGGCATGATTGGGGAACCTGCTGTAAAATTTTCGACCATACCGCGACTGTATTTTCTGTGACTTTGCTCAGGTTGTTGAATGATCCAAAGGTTATCTGACCGGTTTTCAGTGACGGCAGTTCCGCTGTTTCCGGCGATGCGTAAATCGGCGCGTAGCAATGGAACCCATTGGGCAGTCGGATCAGCGTTTCGCTGGCATACTTGTCAGCAGTGCCTTCAGGATCAGCAATTGCATCGGTGAACCGGTAATCCATGAGCGACATGCCGGTGGTGTCCGGGTATCCGAGCCATGTCACCTGGATCGGCGCGGGCTTGTATGCAAAAGCAAGGAGACGGTTATTCTCTGTGTGCCCGGCCAAGTCCACAAGGATATCAATGCGGTCTTCACGGATTTTTTCCGCGACGACGGCATGGGGTTTCCCAATGGTGTCATACCAATGGTCAGCAAGTTCCCTGACCCGCTTTGTTATATCATCGGGCCTCAGAACCTCTGCGTAGCAGAAAATCTCCACCTGGGTACTGTCATGGGCCTGGAGCAGGGGTTCCAGAAAATAGGCGCACGAGTGACGGCGAAAATCAGGAGACACATACCCCACGCGAAGCCGTCTTTCGGGTGTCGGATCATTGACATGAGGCAGTATTTCCGCTGCCAGCGGTTTTGCATGGGCCTTGTCCCAGTTGAGATGCTGCTCGAACATCCAATCCGGAGCGTAACCCGAACCGTGCTGCAAGGTGAACAGCATGTTGCTGTGGGCCTGATGATACTTGGGCTTGATCTCCATCGCTTTTTTATAGCAGTCCACCGCTTCCCTGACAATTCCCTGGTCATTGAGCGAGACGCCCATGTTGCTGTGGGCCTCGGCAAAGCTCGGCTTGATCTCAATGGCCTTCCGGTAATATTCGATGGCTTCTCCGGCCCTGGACTTATCCCGCATCGCATTCCCCATATTGTTATAGGCTTCGGCGAAATTGGGATTGATCGCTATGGCTTTGCGGTAAGCGGCAATGGCATCGTCAATTTTGCCCTGGTTTTTCAGGGCATTTCCGATGGTGACATGGCCTTCCCCATAATTCGGGTTGATCTCCAGCGCTTTTCGGCAGGAAGCAATTGCCTCATCAAATCGTCCCTGTTCTTTCAGCACAATTCCTATATTGTTATAAACTTCTGCTGAGTTCGGATTGATCTCCAGTAATTTGCGATACGCTGCAATGGCTTCTTTCGGCTTTCCCTGATCTCTCAATGCCAGCCCCATGTTGATATGGGCTTCTGCATAATTGGGATTTATCTCCAGCGCGGTTTTATAGTGTGCAATGGCCTCATCCTGCCGGCCCTGGTCTCTCAGCACAACCCCCAGATTATTATAATAATTCCCGTTTTTGGGATTCAGTTCGAGGGCCTTGCGGATGAGATCTGCCGCGGCATCGTGCCGACCCTTCTGATGATGCGTGACACCAAGCAGATGAAGTGCGTCCGCATTGTTCGGGCTGATCGCAAGTATTTTCTGATAAAGTGCTTCAGCTTCATCGAACTTCCCAGCCTGATGCTGCTGAACAGCCATGCGAAGCGTCTGGGAAATATTAAATCCGGGTTCATGGATTCCGGAAGCCGGAACCTGGTATTCAGAAGGCGAGACACGGAATTCCGGGGCCGGAGCCTGGACTTGGGGAACCGGCACTTTGAATTCGAGAGTTGGTATTTTGAATTCAGGTGCGGGAGCCTGAGATTCAGGACTCGCCACTTTGAACTCAGGCACTTTGAATTCGGGACTCTCCACTTCAGGAGTCACCACCTTGAACTCAGGTGCAGGCACTTTGACTTCGGGAGTCGGCACCTTGAACTCAGGCGCAGGAGCCTGGAATTCGGGAATCTCCACTTTGAATTCAGGTGCGGGAACTTTGACTTCGGGAGTCGGCATCTTGAACTCAGGTGCGGGAGTCTGAACTTGGGGACTCGCCACTTTGAACTCAGGTGCAGGAGTCTGAACTTGGGGACTCGGCACCTTGAACTCAGATGCGGGAACTTGGACTTCGAGAGTCTGAAATTCGGGACTCGGCACCTTGAACTCAGGCGCAGGTGCTTTGAATTCGGGACTCGGCACCTTGAATTCAGGCGCAGGAGCCTGGAATTCAGGAGTCGGTATTTTCAACTCAGGCACTGGAACTTGGAACTCGACATTCGGGGTTTTCAACTCAGACTCGAATTCGGACATCGGCACTTTGAATTCAGGTACGGGGATTTGAAAATCAGGGATAGGCACTTTAAACTCGGAAGCCCGAACCTTAAATTCAGAAGCAGGAGCCTGAGACTCGGCAATCGGAGCTTCAAACTCCCAAGCACACCATTTCTTCCACATATCCCGATACGCAGCCTCAACAGACTTCGCAAAAAGAGGGGCATTGCACAAAGAAGACCGCATCATGCGATCCCGCAGATTGGAGCGAACATCTGCAAGCTGTTTAAGGTCTCCTGCAAGCCACATTGCCCTGTCAATATACTCCTGGACATCACTGGAAATGAGTCCTGACAGCCCCAGCCGTTTCACGATGCTCGCACCAACGCGTGAGACATGCCGGTCTCCCATTATGGTCAGCACAGGAACGCCCATCCACAACGCCTCAAAAGTAGTTGTCGTTCCATTATACGGAAAGGGATCAAGTGCGATATCCACCTGGTTATACATATCAAGATGATCATTTCTGGATGGCGTATGCGGTTGCATCATAACACGCTCGGGAGAAATGCCGTTTTTCCCAAACAACTCCCGATAACGGGTCTGGGTTGACTCATCTGCCAATCGCCGATTTTTGAGCAGAAATTTTGAATTTGGCACAGAACGCATGATCTGCGCCCATACAGCCACCACCTCATCACTCACTTTCGCCAGATTGTTGAACGAAGCAAAAGTGACGCAGTTGTTTTTCAACGCGGGCAGTTCCGCGACATCCGGTGCTGTATAAAGCGGAGAATAGCAGAGAAATCCGCTGGAAAGACGCACCAGAGTCTCACGCACATATCTGTCAGTCTCCCCATCAGGATCGGCAACCGCGTCAGTGAGGCGATAATCCATGGCCTCCATTCCGGTGGTATCCGGATATCCCAGCCACGTCACCTGAACAGGTGCGGGCTTCTGGGCAAAAACAAGCAGGCGGTTATTCGCGGTATGCCCGGCCAGATCCACAAGGATATCAATGCCGTCTTCCCGGATTTTTTCCGCCATCTCATCAGGGCTTTTTCCTGCGGTGTCATACCAGTGATCAGCAACCGCTTTGATCCGTTCTGTCACGCTGTCGGGTTTCGGCACCTCAGAGTAGCAGAATATCTCCACCTGGGTTTTATCATGCCCTCTGAACAGGGGATCTATGAAGTAGGCACAGGAATGGCTGCGAAAATCAGGAGACACATAACCCACGCGAAGCTGTCTGTCAGGGGTTCGGTCTCCTGTATATTCCACAATCTTCTCATTCAGCGGCTTCGCGTATTTTTCATCCCACTCGCAATGCTGTTCATACAGCCATTCAGGCTCCTGCTCAGGACCGTAATGCAATGTAAAGAGATAGTTGCTGTGCGCCTGATGATAATCGGGCCGGTACGTCATTGCTGAAAGATAGCTGTCAAGGGCTTCCTCAATCCTGCCCTGATTTTTCAGAACATTTCCCATGTTGACATAAACTTCGGCATAATCCGGCCTCATCTCCAGGGCTTTTTTATAGTAAGCAATAGCTTCGTCTGCCTTGCCTTGATCTCCCAGCACATTCCCCAGGTTGTAATACGCACCCGTTCCCTTTGGTTCGAGTTCCAGGGCCTTTTTGTAACACTCAACAGCTTCGTCGGTCTTGCCCTGTTCTTTCAGGGCAATACCCAGGCTGTTGTAGGCTTCCGCATAGTTGGGATTGATCTCAACCGACTTGCGATAGCATTCAATGGCCTCTTCCAATTGGCCCTTGTTTTTCAGGATATTTCCCGTGTTATGAGATGCTTCTGCATAATCCGGCCTGAGTTCCGAGGCTTTGCGGTAACACTCCACAGCCTCGTCTGACTTGCCCATCTCCTCCAGAACGGCCCCCATATTGTTATAAGCTTCCGCATAGTCAGGCCTGATCTCCAATGCCTTGCGGTAACATTCAATGGCCGCGTCTTTCTCGCCCTGGATCTTCAGCGCGTTACCCATGTTGACGTGCGCTTCCACATACTCCGGCTTGAGCGAGAGAACTTTGCGGTAACATTCAATGGCTTCTTCTGTCTCGCCTTTTGATTTGAGTGCGATGCCCATGCTGTTATAGGTTTCCGCATAATCCGGCTTGATCTCCAGGATTTTGCGATAACAGGCAATCAGTTCATCGGTCTGGCCCTGCTCCTTCAGGGCCATTGCCATATTGATATGCGCTTCGAGATAATCAGGCTTGATCTCCGCAGCAGTACGATAAGCGAAGATGCATTCCTCTGTTTTTCCCTCCTCCTTGAGTGCGATGCCCATGTTGTTATAGAAAAATGCGTTCCGGGGATTCTGAGAGATCGCCTTGCGAATGAGTTCCACCGCGACCCCGTGTTTTCCTTTCTGATGCTGAACAACGCCGAACAGGTGCAACGCGTCCGCATGATTCGGATTCACATCAAGTATCCGCCTGTATATCTCCTCAGCCTTGTCAAGCTGGCCGGACTGATGCAGTTGAACCGCGGTGCGAAGCTCCTGGGCAATATCAATTCCCGGGAAGGGCGTTCCCATTGCTGCCTGTCCGACCACAGGCGTGGGAGCCTGGAATACAGGTGCGGGAGGTTGAAATTCAGGTGCGGAAGATCCGAGTTTGGCGGCTGGTGCGTGGAAATCCCGATCCGGCATCTGGAATTCGGGAGCCGGCCTTTGAAAGTCGGAAACCAGGACTTCGGTTGAACACCATTTTCTCCATATTTCCTGATAGGCAGCCTCCACAGACCGGGCAAAATTGCCCGCGTCGCACAGCGGGGATTGCTGCATGCGCTGACGCAGGGACGCACGGACACTGCTGAGACGATGAACATCCCCGGCGAGCTGAACCGCTTTGGCGATATAATCAGTCTCATCTGAAGCGATCAGCTCTGTCAATCCGATCCGGGTCAGGATACTCGTCCCGACTCTCGCCCTGTGCCTGTCCCCGCATAAGGTGATCACCGGAACACCCATCCACATTGCCTCACAGGTAGTTGTCGTTCCATTGTACGGAAAAGGATCAAGGCCAATATCCACCTGATTATACAGGTTAAAATGCCCTTTTTTATCCGGAATGCGAACCTGCATGGTCACGCGCTCGGCAGGAATACCGTTTTTTGCGAACATTTCAACGTACTGGTGCAGGGTTGACTTGTTCACGAACTGCCGACTTTTGAGCAAAAGAGTTGAACCGGGAACCTGGTGCAAAATCTTCGACCATACCGCCACCACCTTCTCATTCACTTTAATCAGGTTGTTGAATGAGCCAAAAGTGATCTGTCTTTTACTCATAACAGGCAATGGCCCCACTTCCGGCGCCTCTGCAAACGGGGTGTAGCAGAGAAATCCATTGGGCAGACGGATCAGGGTTTCTGTGTAATATTTGTCTGACACGCCTTCAGGATCGGCGACTGCATCGGTGAGACGGTAATCCATGACAGCCATTCCAGTGGTGTCGGGATATCCGAGCCAGGCCAACTGAATCGGCGCGGGCTTGCGGACAAACACAAGCAGGCGGTTTTTTGCGGTGTGTCCGGCCAGATCCACAAGGATGTCAATGCGGTCGGTGCGAATCTGTCTTGCGATCACGTCATGGCTTTTGCCCACCGTGACATACCAGTGATCAGAGAGATTTCTGATCCGCTCGGTCATGTCATCCGGTTTTTGCACCTCGGCATAGCAGAAAATCTCCACCCTGGTTTTGTCATGCGCCTGCAACAAAGCTTCCAGAAAAAACGCGCAGGAGTGGTTGCGAAAATCAGGAGACACATACCCAACGCGGAGCCGCTTCCCAGGATTCCGCTCATTGGCATGGGGCAATATTTTATCCCTGAAAGGCACTCCGTACATCTTATCCCAACTGAGATGTTCCTCAAACACCTCATCCGGTGAGCGTTCCTCGCCGTACTGCAACGTGAGAAGAAGATTACAATAGGCTTCGGCATAATCTGATTTCAGGGAGAGTACCCTGCGATAGCAGGCAATGGCCTCTTCCATTCGACCCTGCTTGCTCAGTGCGCTTCCCATGTTATGGTAATAAAGCGGATTATTCGGATTGATATTGATGGCTTTGCCGATTTCACTGATGGCAATATCATGCTGATCCACCTGAAAAGCTACAACTCCATGCAGATGCAGCGCATCCGGATGCTTGGGATTGACAGCGAGGATTTTCTGATAGATATCCTCCGCCTTGGCCAGTTCCCCGGCCTCGTGATATCGCACAGCAGCCTTGAATTCACTGTTCACATCAAACGCCGTTGGTTGCTGAACAGCACTCGGCAGATGCGGAGAATCCTCCTCTCTGACCTCTGACCTCTGACCTCTCCCCTCTGTCCATCTCGCCCACATCTCCTGATAGGCGTCTTCAACAGCCTGTGCAAAGGATTTGGCATCGGACAAAGGCGAATTCTGCACCCGGGTTCGGAGGGTGGATCGGAAGTTTTTCAGACGCTCAACATCTTGGGCGAGCTGAACCGCTTTGGCGATATAATCCGCGTTGTTTTCAGCCACAAACTCGGTGAGTCCGACCTGGCTCAGAATGCTCGTTCCGACGCGTCCGACGTGACGCTCGCCGCGTAAAGTTATGAACGGAACCCCCATCCACAAGGCTTCACAGGATGTTGTCGTGCCATTGTACGGAAAAGGATCAAGCG
Organism: Desulfobacterales bacterium; assembly: GCA_029934695.1. Taxonomy (GTDB): domain Bacteria; phylum Desulfobacterota; class Desulfobacteria; order Desulfobacterales; family 4be13; genus JAOZLU01. The sequence continues at coordinate 23,281 of JAOZLU010000031.1, forward strand.
CGATATCCACATTTCTATACATATCAAGATGGGCTGCCTGGGTCGGGGTCCTGGGCTTCATTATAATACGCGCCGCGGGAATGCCGTTGGCTGCGAACATCTTCAGATAGTGTTTTTGGGTGGATTCATTGGCCAGTTGCCGACTTTTGAGCAGGAGGCAGGACTGGGGAACCTGATGTAAAATCTGCGACCATACAGCAATAACATCCGGAGTCGTCTTTGTCAGGTTGTTGAACGAGCCAAAGGTGATGCGATTCGTCTCTATAAAAGGCAACGGGGCCACTCCCGGGGTATTCAGGGGAGGAGCATAGCAGAGAAACCCCCGGGGCAGACGTATCAGGGTTTCGCTGGCATATTTGTCTGTAATGCCTTCGGGGTCAGTCACAGCGTCGGTAAAGCGATAATCCATGGCATCCATTCCGCTGGTATCCGGGTACCCAAGCCACATCACCTGGATCGGTGCAGGTTTTCTGGCGAAAACAAGCAGGCGGTTTTTCGCGGTGTGTCCGGTCAGATCAACAAGGATATCAATGCGGTCTTTGCGAATCTGCTCGGCCAGCACCTCGTGACTTTTTCTCAGGCCGCTGTACCAGTGATCTGCCAGACCTTCAATCCGCCGGGTGATGTCGTCAGCCCTTCGCACATCTGCATAGCAGAATATCTCCACACGGTTTTTGTCGTGAGCTTTGAGCAAAGGTTCTATGAAGTAGGCGCACGAGTGGCTGCGAAAATCAGGAGACACATATCCCACCCGAATACGTCGGCCGGGTGCGGGGTCATTGGTATGGGGCAGAATATCTCCTGACAGGGGCTTTTCGTGGACTTCAGCCCATTTGCGATGCTGTTCAAACAGCCATTCTGCGGGATGATTTGAAGAATACTGAAGTGAAAACAGGAGATTGCTGTGAGCAACAGCATTTTGCGGTTCGATCTCCAGAACCTTGCGATAACACTCAATCGCCTTTTCCGGACTGCCATGATTTCTCAGTGCTACACCCATGTTGTTATGGGCTTCCGCACATTCCGGTCTGATTTCCAGAACTTTTCGGTAACAGTCAAGGGATTCCTCTGTTTTGCCCTGGGCATTCAATTCGATTCCCAACTCATTATGCGCTTCAATATAGTCCGGCCTGATCTCCACGGCTTTGCGGTAAGCAATAATTCCTTCGGGGGATCTGCCGAGGTCAATCAGCGCAGTGCCCATGTTGTAGTAGGCTTCCGCGTGATCCGGTTTGAGTTCTATGGCCTTCCGGAAAGCCTCAACAGCTTGGGCGGGCTTACGCAGTTCTGTCATCACAACGCCCAGGTTATAATGCGCTTCAAGATAATTGGGTGCGATATCCACGGCTTTGCGATAATACGCAAGTGCTTCCTCGGATTTCCCCATATCTTTCAGGACGCTCCCCATATTATTGCAGGCTTCAGTGTAATCCGGCTTGATTTCCAGTGCCTTTGCATAACAGGCCGCGGCATCTTCAAATTTTTTCTGGGCAATGAAGGTGTTACCCTTGTTGTAGTGGTACATGGGATTCTGTGGAGAAATATGAATCGCCTTGTTCACCAGCTCCAGCGCAAGTTCATAGTCATTATTCTGGTGTGCGATAAGACTGAGCAGATGATGCGCGTCCGCATGATCCGGTTTGAGTTCGAGTATTTTCTGATAAATCTGTTCAGCCTCTTTTATCCGGCCATTCTGATGACAATGAACCGCGACCTGAAAAGCGTTTCCAATGTCAAAGGCGGGGGGCACATCCGGAGTCTTTGGCATATTAAAAGATGGGGGATTCACATCCGGTGCTTTTGGCATCTCAAAAGAAGGGATATTCACGGCCGGAGCCTTTGGCATCTCAAAAG
>JAOZLU010000977.1 GCA_029934695.1 Desulfobacterales bacterium
AATAAACTTTGCCCGTATTCCGATCCTCCAGTTTCCGCAGGCAGCACCGCCCACAGACGTCGCACAGGGATTCCCATTCCTCCTGTGTCATCTCGGACAGCGATTTGGTCTTCCAAAACGGTTTTTGATGATGATTCATCATGAGACCTCAGACCTCCGAGGTTTTTTAAAACCTCGGGGGTCTTTTTTTATCTATAAAGGCATCTTTGTCGCTTCTTTAGACACCCGCACTTTTTCCGCAATAATGGAAACCAGATCAGGATGATCCAAATTCTCTTCTATCAGCCGTTCAAACGCGCTTCCGATCACCACGCCGTCAGCAACGGACGCGATGGCTGCCACATCTTCAGGTGTGGAAATCCCGAATCCCACACAGATGGGAAGGCTGGAAACAGCACGAAGGGATTCCGTGTGCTGACGGATTTTCCCGGTGTCCAGTCCGTCGCTCCCGGTCACGCCGGTTTTGGAAACCAGATAGAGAAAACCGGACGCGGATTCTGCAATCTGGGCCATCCGTTCCGGAGGTGTTGTCGGAGCGATCAGACGAATCAGCGACAGCCCCTCCTCGGGGGGTTCTGTCCAGCAATCGGTCATTTCATCAGATTCTTCATGCGGAAGATCAACAACAAGCACACCGTCCGCACCTGCTGCCCGCGCATCCCGGTAAAACGCCTCATTCCCATATCTGAGAATAGGATTATAGTAACTGAAAAGTATGATCGGAATCTCGGTCTTTTCCCGGATATTGTGGGTCATTTCGAGAACCGCTTTCAGATTCACGCCCCCAGCAAGTGCCCTTCCGGACGAACGCTGAATCACAGGGCCGTCAGCCGTGGGATCGGAAAAAGGGACCCCAAGTTCCAAAATATCCACGCCGGCATCACACATTGCCGTAATAATACGCAAAGAATCGGAGATATTCGGATCACCGGCAGTGACAAAACCGACCAGCGCCTTCTCCTTTTTTTCTTTCAAAGCCTCAAACATCTTACCAATACGATTCATGGCACTCCTTACTATCAAGTTTCAGGTTTTAGGTTCCAAACATCAAACATCAAACATCAAACATCAAACATCAAACATCAAACATCAAACACATGGCACGCATTGACGATTACACCACCTCGAAAGAAATTGCTGTTGAGAAACTTTCAACAGAATCATTTAAGGAAATTGCTCAGAGATCAGAGTTTAAAACCTCCGGCGGGAATATTTTCAAAGTCCCTTTCCTCAACCGGGTTTATCTGGTCAGCTTTCCTGATTTTGAGTTTCAGGATGAGTCTAAAAAAAGTAAGGAGGTTCCCATCCAGGAACAGGTTCTGATTTTGCACTATATGACGGGGGAAAGTGTTTCAGAACCGAATGAGAACTGGATTTCCTACAGGGAAATACCGGGTGCCTCGTTTTATTTCAGCGCGTTTGTCAAACGGGCAACAGACCCTCTGAAAAAAGTGTTTGGCAATAACATCCCGGGACTTCTGAAGTCAGCAGAGCAACTCGGCGGCAAAGCAATTGATGCCGGGGACGCAGGATTTGAATTCAGCCTTTTCCCAAAAGTTTCCCTGCAACTGATTTTGTGGGAGGGGGATGAGGAATTTCCCCCGGAGGCCAATATCATCTTTAATGAGAATGTCGGAGAAATCCTGTCTCCGGAGGATGCCGCGTGGCTTGCAGGGATGCTTGTCTATCGCTTAATTGCACTGAGCCGGTAACCCGGTTTTCATCTGAAGGCAAAAACCCTGGGCCAGGATATTTAACCCCCTTCGAGGTAGGCCAGCAGGGTCGATATATTTGCAGAATGCTTATTTGGTCGGGTAGTAGGCCCGCAGGG
>JAOZLU010000378.1 GCA_029934695.1 Desulfobacterales bacterium
TTTGATGTTCGATATTTGATGTTTGACTGTCATCCAACATCCAACATCCAACATCCAATTAAGGTAAATGCTATGAAGGTCATTAAGATCGCTAAAGAAAATTGGGCCGACGGACTGGGTAAGCTGAGTGGCTCCTTCCGATTGTTTGGTCCTGTCAAGGATAAAGAATTTCATAATTTTAAGGAACTTGATAAAAATACGGTGCCGGATTTCGATTTTCTGAACACGCACCTTTCCGCAAAATCCATGGTTTTTCCCCAGACGGAGGCAATGTTCAAATACTCTCTGGATGAAAACGAAGCAGAACATCACGTCATGAAAGAGGTGAAAAAGGATTATACGCCCCGGGCCGTTTTCGGTGTCCGCCCCTGTGATGCTGCCGCTTTTCTGCTGGTGAAAAAGAATTTTGAAACTCCCGAATATAAAGATCCGTACTGGCTCAAAGCATACAAGGCCAGCACGTTTGTGGGGCTTGCGTGCAACGATCCGCACAGCACCTGCTTCTGTACCACCGCAGGCTGCGGGCCTTTCCATGAACAGGGGCTTGATGTGCTGCTTGCTGACGCGGGAGACCATTTTCTCGCAAAAGTCATTACGGAAAAAGGGAAAAAACTGTTGCAGTCGGCCGGCTGGAATACCGAGACAGATGCCGGTGAGCAGATTGAAACCCTGAAAAAAGAGGCGGAATCCCGAATCACCAGCTCTGTCAGCACTGACAAATTAAAGGATAAGGTGCTGAATGAACTGTATCAGGCGCCATTCTGGGAAGAGACTGCTTTTTCCTGCATCAACTGCGGAACCTGCACTTATGTCTGTCCCACATGCTGGTGTTTTGACATTCAGGATGAAAATCACGGAAAATCAGGGATTCGGATGCGGAACTGGGACAGCTGCATGTATCCCCTGTTTACGATTCATGGAACAGGACACAATCCCAGAGGGACAAAAGTGCATCGGGTACGTCAGCGGTTCATGCACAAACTGAAATATTATGTGGACAAGTATGACAGCGGAATACAATGTGTGGGATGCGGCCGATGTGTTCGCCTCTGTCCGGTGAACATTGATATTCGGAATGTCTGTGAATTGATGAACAGTTATGAACCGGTCGCCGATGCCTGTCAGGCTGCGTGATGAAATGGGTCGTATGGTCGTTGCTCGACAGTAAAAAGTTGAAAGTAAAAATTGAAAAATTGAAAGTCTGCCTGCAACTCTCTGAAATTATTCATCGGAATCGGTGTCACTTTCATTAAGTTACAAGTGACGAATTCTTAAATGGCAGATCAAATGACATACGACAAAAGGGAGAAGTTTCATGGAAAATCCATATTTGCCTTATCCGGTTCGTATTGAGGAAATCATCACCGAAACCGAAGATAAGAATCTTAAAACATTTAAATTTGTTTTTCTGAACTCTGATGATGAGGAAAAATTTGCTTATAAATCCGGGCAGTTTGCGGAGCTTTCCGTGACCGGAAAGGGGGAGATCCCCATCGGGATCGCATCCTCTCCCACAGAAAAGGGGTTTGTGAAGTTTACGGTCAACAAGGTGGGGCTTGTCTCGTCCTTTCTGCATTCCATGAAAGAGGGTGATATCATGGGAATCCGAGGCCCTATGGGCAACTGGTATCCCTGGGAGACGATGGCGGGAAAGAATGTTGTCATTATCGGAGGCGGTTTTGCTTTTACCACGCTCCGTTCATCCATCATCTATATGCTGGATCCGGCCAACCGTCCAAAATTCAAAGATATCAATGTGATATACGGTGCAAGGACTCCCGGTATGCTCCTTTACGGGGATGAACTGGCTGAATGGGAAAAACGGGATGACATCAACATGCACATCACCGTGGATGCCACTGAGGACCCGGACTGGAAATACAATGTCGGATTTGTGCCGACCATTACCGAGCAGAAAGCCCCGCCTGCTGATGCGGAAACTTATGCGATCATCTGCGGCCCCCCGATCATGATCAAATTCACCCAGCCTGTTCTGGACAACCTGGGTTACAACCATGATCAGATCATCATGTCCCTTGAAAATCGCATGAAATGCGGCATCGGGATGTGCGGACGGTGTAATATCGGCAAAGAGTTCGTGTGCAAAGACGGTCCGGTTTTCACGCTGGCTGAATTGAACACCACGCCAAAGGAATATTAAGGCATCGGCACTGCAACTGACACATTTAGCAATGAGTGCTGAAATAAAATTTTGGCAGATGCTTTTAGCACCTGTCTGCCGGCTGTGCTAAAATTTCATTTCAGCACTCCCTTTAAAATGAAGACCGTAAAGGGGAATCAGAGCGAATTGCTGAGTTTTACCTTTTTCTTATTTCTTTATTGACATCGTAAAACCAATCATATAATACTTGATTTTTCATAGTTGCTGAAATTTTTCAAAAATGGTTTAAGGAACTCGGAAAAAACGCATTGTCCCGCCTGTGCGGGGATGCAAAAAAACGCTTCGCTTAATTTTTGCACTCCTTGCGAACTTTCATGGGGTAATGCGTTTTTTCCGGGTCCCTAACAGGTTGCGGCCATAAGAAAAAAATGGTTTAACGGGCTACGGCCACAAAAAAAAATATTTTATAGATAGAAGGAGGATTTACATGCCAACAGTTGAGTCTAATGGAAAAGCATTTGAAGTGGATGAAGACGGGTTTATTGATGACTATACCAACTGGAGCGAAGAATGGGTACAGTTGGTAAAGAAAGAAGAAGGTATTGATGAGCTGAATGATGAGCATCAGAAAGTGATCAAAGTGCTTAGGGAGTATTACGAGAAAAACGGAATTGCACCCATGGTCCGTGTTCTTTCAAAAGTTACAGGCTTCAAACTGAAGCACATTTATGAGCTTTTCCCGTCAGGACCTGGCAAGGGAGCTTGTAAGATGGCTGGCCTTCCCAAACCGACAGGATGTGTATAGTTCCCTGATACCGTATCGTTTTTCCTGCATTTAAATTGTAAAAAAAGGCCGCCAGCCTAAAACTGGGGACATCGTATAGAAATTTATACCACGATTTTTGTGCTTTATACTATAATAAAGGATGTTTCGGTTTTGAGTTGGCAGCCCTCAAAAAAAGCCCTGCGTATAAAAAGCGGGGCTTTTTTGTATTGTGGAGACTGTGAAATGATTCTGACCGTCAAAACCGGATCCAAAACAGAATTAGTTGATATAACGTCACGGGTACAGAAGCTTGTTTCTTCCTCAGATACAAATGACGTGCTCTGCATGTTATTTGTTCCGCACACAACCGCAGCAGTTACAATTAATGAAAGTGCCGATCCGAGCGTGAAAGCTGATATTCTGATGATCCTGAACGATATTATTCCCTGGCAGGCCGATTATCGCCATTTGGAAGGAAATTCACCGGCTCATATAAAATCAACGATTGTGGGTGCTTCCGAGCTGATTGCAATAGAAAACGCCAAACTTGTTCTGGGTACCTGGCAGGGGATTTTCTTCTGTGAATTCGACGGCCCCCGGACAAGAAAATTACATGTAAGGCTTCTGAAAAATTGAAAATGACATCAAACCGGAATCAGTCACTGGTCCAAAGCTCAATCCATCCTGAATGTCTCTGCGAATGTTTCCAGAATGGGATCAATCACCCGACCGAAAGTTCAAACACAATATCCTGGCCGCTGAATGGCAGAATGGGAAATCACCCGACCGAAACCTCAAACACCCTGAATGTCTCTGCGAATGTTTCCCTGAACACAAAAAAAGCCAGTAATCCCCGGCTGAAAGTTGCTGTTATAAGGGCTTCACTCTCGGGATTGATTCTGGCGGCTTTTCTGACAACTGACAACTGACAAGGAGTATTCCATGCTGCTGGACGATATCGACAGGAAAATTCTTAATCGAATACAGTCTGACTTCCCCATAACCCCGCGTCCGTATCTTTCGATTGCAAACGATCTGCACCTTTCTCATGAAGATGTGTTAAGCCGCCTTTCCCGATTGAAAAAAAAAGGGATTATCCGAAGAATCGGCGGCAATTTTATGCCTGGAAAACTGGGGTTTGTCAGTACACTTTGTGCTGCAAAAGTTCCGGAGGATAAGATCGGTTTCTTTGCGGAGACTGTCAACCGCTATCCCGGAGTGACGCATAATTACCAGCGGGACAGCCATTTTAATATCTGGTTTACCTTTATAGCCCCCTCCATGGAAGAAATAAAATCAAATCTTGAAAAAATCTCTCAGGAAACAGAGATAACAGATATTATCAATCTTCCCGCAACAAAAGTGTTTAAAATCAATGCACATTTTGATCTTTAGGGCATAAAAAAGTCAGTTCCTTTACCGGCCCCTTTGCCGGCCCCTTTGCCGGACGGGGTTTGTAACCCCCGTCTGGAACATTTCTTTATTGCTACTTTTCCTGACCTCCCTTGTTAAAGACAATCGGCATCTGATGATAAAAAACGCCCTTTTCAGGATAAAGATAATCAAAATGAATAAAATTCATAATATCATTCTCAGTTATGTAAGTAACATGCATCTCGTTTTCAGCCATACTGCTGCGAATAAAAAGTTTCCCAACATTGTGAACACAGGACAGGACCAAATACCTGTCCTCTGATTCAAGTTCTCCCCTTTCGTTTACATAAAAGAAGACTAATTCATTTTCGGTTCCTGCTCCGCAGTGGCCTCTGCCTGACGGCACTGTTCTTGACCATGTGGAAATATAGGCCACAAAACAGTATCCTGTAACATTTCTGGTTCTTTTTTCATATTGTGTCAGGGCAAATATTAATTCCACATCTTGTATATGCTCAGGATGCTGAATATTTAATATAGGAAAAGAGATAGGAATTGTATCCTGCCATTCAGCGTTAAGCATTCCCGTAGTCAGGCTAATTTGGGTGTCAAGCTTAATTTTCCCTTTAATCTCTATGTCTTGAATTCCCTTTGAAAAAACAGAGTATTCCCTGATCCATGCTTTTCTGAAAAACTTGACCCGTTCATTTGCCGCTGCCACTTTGGCGGCATGGACTGACGCTTTCAGTTCATCAATCTTTGATTTCTTTGCTACGGAAGGGATTAAGGCATCTGACTGGGTATAAAATTGTATTGCCAAATCATACTTCTTTTTAATTTCACTGATTTTTCCCAGATTAAAATATGCAGCAGCAAGATAAACCGGCTTTTCATCCATACGAATATGTTTCTTTATTATTTTTTCTGCCTCATTTAACATATTCAATTTGATCCAGGTTATGGCCAAATTATTCGCATCGAGCAACCTCGAGTTTGCACCGGCATAGGTGTAAAATGGTTTTTCATTTCCCAAATTCATTCTGTAGGCATTCAGATAATAGATATCGGCTTCGTCGTAGTTTCCTTTTTTGTATGCATCTTTCCCTTTATCCATATAGTATCCACGAGTGTATTTGCCTCTATGCTCGCACATATATTCTTTACCATCAAAAAATAACACACTGGTTGTGAGGATAGGATTTGTTTTATGCCCCCTATATGATGGGACAATAATTCTTGCATAGCCATTCCTGCTTTTTCCCAGCAAAAAATTATCAGAGGAACTCATTGAGCCAATTTTCTCATAACCGCCTTCTTTTAACTCAAAAATGTCATACCATCCTCCACCCGAACCAACGAAACACCGAGGTGGATAAACGAAAATCTCGCATTTTCCATCATTATTCAAATCCAAAATTTTTTCCACCTTTGGTTTATCTTTCCCTTCTGAGCAATATTCAACGATTCCCTTTTCAATCAAATCCGTTGCAGCCTGTTGATTGTAAACACATTCTTTTGTCTGAGAATGTTCATACAGTTCAGGAAAAATATAAAGCTCATTTGCAGAGACAGGAAATGAACTGGCTATGATAAATATTGATAAAAAACTGATAATTGTTTTCATGATTCCTCCATTTCAGATATATTTGCAAAAAATAATAATTTTCATACTCTGCTTATTTATCAAAAAGATGCCATAGCCGTTTCTGTCAGAAAATTTTTAATCTCTTTTTCTGAGACTTCTTTCCCAACAAATTCAATTTGTTCACGATAATCAATATCCTCAAAATATGCCAACTGCTCCCGGAACAGCTTTTCATTGAAAAATCTCCCGAAAATATCTTTTGCCCGATGCGAAATCGTCTTTAAATCAAAGTGATCGCATAGTCCTTCCATTTTGCCCGTCCGCCCAGAGCATGAGCCTTCATGGCAGCCAAATCCGGGAGTGAGGGAATTTGGACGATTCCCTCAAATTTTTTTTCGGCTTTTATGTCATGGGGGAAATAAAAAAACGTCATTTTGACTTTGTTTACAACAATGTGAAGCTGATCGTGGGCTTCATAGAGTTATCTCCTTTATCGGAAAAGCATGGGTCTCAATGATGCGTTTTATGCGTCTGCGTCTGATTGTGCCATTGGAAAACAAATCAAAGTCAACAGAACGCCGATGCCCCAGATACAGTGCAATGGCCGTGCCGCCGACCAGATAATAATCTTTCCTGAACTGCTTTATAAGCGGCAGCAGTTGGATTTGCTCTTTTGTCAGAATGTGTTTATGCATGTCGCTGAAAGTAAAGTGTGAAATAATGGACCGTACGCGGATGATAATTCGTCCGGAGCCCCGAAGTCTGGCGATAAAAAATTTCCGCAGTTTTTTTTATACCCACCAGGTCAAAAAGCTTTCTGACGCTTTTCTCGTTTCCGTAATTCAGAATCGCCTCGACCAGAAAGGCGATGTCAATATTTTCAAGTTCTTCCGGTTTTATCCACCAGAACAGGTGACTGTTCTCCCTGATAAATTCTCTGATTTCCAAGGTGTTCATATTATCATACATTCCCTGCTCCCGCCGGATTGACAAATCCGGCAGGTTCGGATTTGCCAATCCGAACCGGGCAGAAGGATTTTTTATGAATAGATGATATTTGACGGGAGTGGCGGGTATTTCAAAACTCC
>JAOZLU010000379.1 GCA_029934695.1 Desulfobacterales bacterium
CGGGTGTGGATGACCCCATCGTGATTGACAATGCGGGAAACCATCCTTGGATAAATTTTGACAAGACCACCGGGGAATTCACCTTCGAGCCGGATACAGAAGAGGATGTGAACAATCAAGCTCCCTATAGAATAAAGGTATGGGCGTATGATTCCGACGGGAAAGATAGTGATCCGACAACATTTGAAGTGAAGGTGAACGACTTTGACGATCCCGCGTATCTAAATATTCCCATAACTGCTGACATGGTTCCCGAGGCAACCCAGGGAGAGCCTTGGTCATTTCAGATACCGGCCGACACCTTTGTCGAGCCTGACGTGGATCCGGCTGAGACAGTGAATTACTGGTCTTTTGCGCCTGACCATCATCCCGAGTGGATGAGCTTTGACGCGCCAAACGGAATCTTCTCAGGAACGCCGCCTATGGAACAGAGTGCTGTGGGCACAACATCGGTGATTGTGCTGGGTACAGACCCCTCTTTTGGGGGCGAGGCTGCGGTTTTTAATGTGATCGTGAATGACACGCCCAAGAATCCGCCGGTAATCGGCAGCATTGACGGTGACAGCTTCACATACACAGAAGGGGATGGCCCCGTGAATCTGGATGTGAATCTGGATGCAGCGGTGACTGATCCTGACACACTGAATTTCCCGGACTTTGACGGCGGCACGCTTACGGTTGAAATCACCGGAGGCCTGGACAATGCCGAGGACCTTCTGCGCATCACTCATCAGGGAGACGGTGCCGGACAGGTCGGCTTATATGATGACCCGGAAATCGGTCCCATGGTGACTTACGGAGGCGAGCATCTCGGTAACCTCACAATAGATGACAACACCGGAACGATGACGATTGATTTCGCTGCCGGCGCAAATGAAACGTCAGTATCCGCGCTGATCCGGAATATCACCTATGAAAATACTGATGTGGAGGATCCGGACAACGCTGAACGTACCGTAACCCTTGCAATGACGGATGGCGACGAAGGAACAAGCGAGCCGGTTTCCGTGACCATAGCCATTGAAAAGGTGAACAGCGGGCCGGTCATCACAAATCTTGACACCGATGCTGTGGAATACGAAGAAGGGGACCCGCCTGTACCGATAGATTTCGGGGCAGATGCCGGGGTCACAGATATCGACAGCCCCGATTTTGACGGCGGCTACCTTGAGGCCACTATCAGCAGTGGCTATCGGAGCGGCGATGTTCTTGCCTGGGGATCAGAGATCGGGACGACCACTTATAATGGTGGCGTACTCAGAGTGGATTTCGAGGATGGAAAGGGTCCGTCGGATGTGCAGGCGTTTATCCGCACCATCACTTACGAGAACATAACCGACAATCCTCCTGAGGGACTGCGTGAGATCACGCTCACAATAGCCGACGGAGACGGCGGCAGTCTTGATGGCGGCATTGCCACCGCCACAACCACTGTGAATGTGACAGGCATAAATGACGCGCCGGTCATCGAAGGCATTAACGGCGATACCCAGGTTTATTTTGAAGGAGACCCTGCTGTACTGCTTGACACAGGCGTGTCTGAGGCGCTGGTGACTGATGCTGACAGCCCTGATTTTGACGGGGGAGCGGTCGAGATTAAGATTGTGGGTGGCTTTGAGGCTGATGAGGATGTGCTGGCAATCCGCAATGAGGGCGCTCACGGCGGCGAGATCGGTGTCAGCGGCAATAATGTGACCTACGGCGGCATTCCCTTTGGCGAGATCACCGAAGACCCGGATAATGGTCTTATCAAGGTGGATATGAATGTGGGCGGGCCTGCTAACGCGGAAGCGGTAAGCGCGCTGATTCAGAACATCACTTATTCCAACACTGACAATGATATGCCGACCGAAGGTGACCGGACCGTACAGGTCACACTGTGGGACGGCGACGGCGGCGTGGTCGGTGATGCAGGCGATCACCAGATGACTGTCACTGTTGAGGGCGTGAATGACACCCCTGTGATCAGTGATGTTGCCGGTATGAACGTGAATTATGAGGAGGGCGAGCCTCCCAAGGTCCTTGACCCGGATTCCAATGCCGGGATTGCGGACGTTGACAGCCCGGATTTTGCCGGTGGCTATCTCAATGTTGAAATCACCAACGGTGCCGATACCACTCAGGATATGCTGGGTATCAGAACCGGCGCTCCTTCTGGTTTCTATACGGTAACCGGCCAGGATTCGCCATCCATGAAGGTTGATTTGACTGCTGGCGCAACGCCAAGTACCGTGGCAGAACTGATCCGAAATATCACTTATTTTAACAGCGACTCACAGGATCCCACTGAAGGGGTTCGCAATGTCAGTTTCACCCTGTATGACGGCGACGGGGTGAACGGCACAAGCCTCGCTTCCGATATGACGGTCACTGTGGGGCCGGTGAATGACGGGCCTGTGATCGCCGGCATTGACGACAGCTTTACTTATGAGGAAAACGACGAAGCAGAGGTCATGGTTCTGGATCAGGACCAGAATGTCCTGGTATCGGATATTGACAGCGACAAGTTTTCAACCCTGACTGTCCGGCTCACAGACGGCTTTGATCCGAATGAGGATGTGCTGGCAGTTCAGAATGAGCCGGGTTTCGGTCCTGACCGGATCGCTTTTGACGGCCTGAACGTCACTTTCGGCTTTCAGAACATCGGCACGGCTGATTATGATGAGGACAGCGGCGTTCTGCAAGTCAATCTGAACGACAATGCAGATACCATGGCTGTCTCCAAGCTGATTCAGAATGTCACCTATGCGAACACTGATTCAAATATGCCCACCGTAGGCGACCGCACAGCCGAGTTCGTGCTTTGGGATGACGGGGGCGCGTCAAGCAGTGTTTATGACATGACCTTCACTGTGAACGGTGTGCCGGATGCACCTGTGATCAACAATGTGGAAGGCGATGTGCTGGCGTATGATGAAGATGACGGTCCGGTGATCCTTGATCAGGATGCTGCCGCTGTTGTGGGTGATGTTGACAGCACCGACCTCGGAGGTGCCCGGTTAGATGTTTCCTTTGGGACTGACGGCTTCTCTGGTGTGGAGGATAAGCTGGATATTCGGGACCAGGGTCCGGGTGACGGAAATATTGCCTTTGACGGCTCCATGGTTTCTTACAGCAATGTCCTCATCGGAGAGCTTGTGAGCAGCGGATCAGCCGGGATACTCTCGGTGGACCTGAATAATGACGCTACCCTGGAGTCGGTTTCCGCTCTGATTCAGAATATCACTTATGAGAATGTGAACCTTGACAATCCCACTGAGGGCGACCGGGCAGTCGAGTTCAAACTGACAGAAGATTTTGGCGGCACATTTCCTGTTCCCAGCGAAATCAAATCAGTGACTGTCACCGTGGGCGACACCAATGATCCGCCTGTGTTCCACAACCTGGACGGCGATGTCATGGTGTATAATGAGACCGACGGCATTGTCATTGTTGACCAGGACACTGCCGCGTTTGTCACAGACGCTGACGACCAGAACTTTGCCAACGGCCAGCTCTCTGTTGAGATTCTGGGCTATGTGAATGGCGAGGATGTGGTCGGGGTCAATAACGGCGGGAATATTGAGGTGTTCAACAACAGCCTGGTCATGTATGACGGAACCCAGATCGGCGATGCGACCTTTGATGCGGCCACTGGTACTCTGGATATTGACCTGAATGCGAATGCTGATACGGCCAATGTCTCTGAACTGATCCAGGCAATCACTTACCGGAACCTTGATTCGTACAGCCCCACTGCCGGCGAGCGGACCATCCGCTTTGCCATGTTTGACGGGCTGCAGAATGGTTTCAGTGATCCCAGTGATGTCAATATCATGGTCGAGTCTCCCAATAATGAGCCTGTGATTCACCATATCCTCGGAGACACTGCACTCTATATGGAGGATGATCCTGCGACGATCATTGATATGGTTCCCACGGCTGCTTTTGTCGAGGATGTTGACAGTCCTGATTTTGACGGCGGTGTTCTGGAGGTGATGATCACGGGCGGTCTTGCATCTGAAGAGGATGTTCTGAGTGTTGCCAACCAGAACGGCCTTGTCTATAGCGGCGGCAATGTCCAGTACAACGGTGCCAATATCGGTGATGCCGTTTATAATGACGCGACCGGAACCCTGAGAATTGATCTCAATCCGAACTCGGGTGTGGCTGGTGTCTCAGAACTGGTACGGAGCATCACTTATGAAAACACGAATGACGGCGATCCTGTTGAGGGTGACCGGATCGTGCAATACACCCTCTGGGATGGCGACGGTGCTTCGAGTGTGTCTGTCGAGATGTCCCTGACGGTTCAGGGTGTGAATGACACGCCTGAGATTGCCAATATCGAGGGTGACGCTGTGGTCTTTGTTGAGGGTGTCACTGACACTGTGTTCCTGGATGATGCCTCGAATGTTGAGGTCACGGATATTGACAATACTGATTTTGCAGGTGGTCATCTGCTTGTTGAGATTACTGAGGGCGGCTATACAGCAGAGGATGTGCTTTCAATTCCCACCGGGATGGCCGGTGTTGCCAGCTTTGGTTTTTCAGACGGGATATTGGATGTGGAATTCAATGCAAGTGCTGATTCTTCCACTGTGGCTGAGGTGATCCGACAGGTTTCTTATGATAATCAGGAGACTTTGGATCCCACTGGCGGCGACCGCACTGTGCAGTTCACTCTTTCTGACGGTGATGGCGAGAACGGCACCAGCGCGGCTTATGAGATGACTGTGACTGTGCTGCCCGAGAACGATGCTCCGGTCCTGACGGATATTGATGCAGACATAAATTACAGTGAGGGTGACGGCGTTGTTGTGGTTGACTCTGCTGCTTCGGTTTCAGATGTTGACAGTCCGGATTTTGATGGGGGACGGCTGAGCGTCCAGATTCTCGGGGGTGATCCTGATGAGGATGTGCTGAGTATCCGGAATGTGGGTGATGGTTTTGGCCAGATCGGGTTTGACGGGAATGTGGTCACTTACGGCCCGACTCAGATTTCCTCGATTGTCAATTTCAACGCTGCCAGCGGCATTTTGAATATTGATCTTGGCCCGAATGCTGATACGAGTTCGGTGACTGCGCTGATTCAGAATATCACTTACGAAAACACTGATCAGGATAATCCCTTTGCTGGTGAGCGCACTCTTCGTTTCACTGTGCTGGATGGTGACGGCGGCTCAAGCAATGTCGGCGATGCCACTGTGAATGTCGTTGGTGTCAATGACGCACCAATGATTGAGAATGTTGACGGCGATGTGGTGAATTTTGTTGAGACTGGTGACACTACCGGTGCGGTTCTGATTGATCTGAACGGGAATGCTGTGATTTCAGATGTTGACAGTGCTGATTTCTCAGGCGGCAATCTTGAGGCCAGTATTCTCGGATATACTGACGGTGATACGCTGAATATCCGTCACGAAGGTGCGGGACCTGGACAGGTCGGCTATTATGGCGACGGCAGTGTTTTCTATGAAGGCAGACTGATCGGAACTCTCTCCGGCATGGATTCGAGCACTCTCACTCTGGATTTTGACAGAGGTGAGCCGGCGACTCCTGATGCGGTTGCAGCAGTGATCAGCAGTTTTGAATATGGGAGCTCTTCGGACACGGTCGCGGGCGAGCGGACCATCCGTTTCCAGTTGGATGACGGGGATGGTGGTGCGGCCACGAGCGGTTTCGCTGATGTGACTGTGATGATTGAGAGCAAGAACAATGCTCCTGTGATTGTGGGTCTTGACGGCGACACTTTGACTTATTCCGAGGGTGCTGCTGCTGTGCTGCTTGACAACAGTAACACTGCTGCTTCGGTAACTGATATTGACAGTCCTGATTTTGACACAGGACGGCTCACGGTTCAGTTTGCCGGAGGCTATGAACAGGGCGAGGATGTCCTGGCCATAGATGAGAGCAATGCAAATATTGAGATCGTCAATGAGAACATCATCCTCTATAAAGGGGAACAGATGGGTTCGGGGATATTCGATCCGGCCACCGGCATGTTGGATATCGAGTTGTATGATGATGCCAATTCCGGAACGGTCGGAGAACTGATCCGGAGTATCACGTTTGAGAACCTCAACTCTGTCAATCCTGTGGGCGGCGACCGTACTGTCCGGTTCACTCTGTCTGACGGTGACGGGGACAAGAGCAATAATGCTGAAGTCACGGTGACTGTGCAGAGTATCAACAGCGCGCCTGAGATTTCGGGTATTGCAAATGACAGTATCACCTTCAGCGAGGGTTCTCCTGCGATGGTGATTGATGTGCTGACAGCAGCATCTGTCACAGATGCGGATTCTCCCAACTTTGACACTGGCAAGCTCCAGGTTGATATTTTCCAGGGCTTCCAGACTGGTGAGGATGATCTCTGGATCCGGAACGAGGGGAATAATATCGGCCAGATCGGCGTGGATGCAGCCGGCAATGTCTCTTACGGCGGTATGGATATCGGTGATGCAACATACATTGATATGCTGGGCGAGTCTATGGGGCGCTTGGAGGTGACGCTCAACGCAAATGCGGATACAGACTCGGTTTCCGCACTGCTTCAGAATATCACTTATTCCAACAGCGGCGGCCAGGACCCCACTGGAGGAGACCGGGATATTCGTTTCACTTTGTGGGATGGTGACGGAACCACATTCGGCGGGGCTGACTCTGCCACGTATGTGAACGCAAAGGTGGTTGTGGATCCGATAAACCAGGCTCCTGTGATCTCCAATCTCGGGGGGAACTATATTGAGTATTCAGAGGGCGGGCCTGCTTTAGGTGATGCCGCGTCAGATGACAATGTTGCGGGGTACGACTCTGCTGCGATTCTTGCTGATGCGAATACGAATCTTGCCTTGACCATGGTGTCAGATGTTGACAGCACCGAGTTCAACGGCGGGTATCTGAGCATTCAGATTGTCGGCGGGTTTGATCCTGATGAGGATGTGCTCGG
>JAOZLU010000380.1 GCA_029934695.1 Desulfobacterales bacterium
AAAAATCCCGGAAAACTTTTGGCCGGGTACTTAAGAGAAACTGCGCTGTAAATTCAAAGCATCCCATGGCGCAGATCAGGCAATATTTGCCTTCTTGATGAATTTTAGGAGATTAATGAATGGAACAAGCTCGATTATTTCTGGCGATAGCACTTTCTTTTCTTGTATTTTTTGTATGGGAATTCTTTATTGTTGACAGGGAACCCGTTCAGAAGCCGGACAAAATGACCCAATCCGAACAGATGCCAGAAGACTATCCCAAAGAAGACCCATATATAAAAGAACCTGTAGCAGATACGGCATTCCCCTCCTCAGCAGAGGAGATTTTGCCGTCTGCCCAGGAATCCAGAATCATCACTGTGAACTCTCCCTTGTACTCAGTAAAAATTTCAGAAAAGGGAAGTGTCTTTCAAAGTTTTATTCTGAAAGATTACAGGGAAAAAAAGGAAAAGGACTCACCTCCCAAAGAAATGATACCCAAAAGCATCCGGACCGGAACCATCCGGACCGGATTTGCCGGCAACAGCCTTCCGGGGTTGGAGGAAGCAATGTTTTCAGCAAATACTGAAGCAGATGCTGTGGATGTTTTCAGCCAGACTGAAACCCTCTCTTTTTCATGGAGAACGCCCGAGGGAATCGTGGTTGAAAAGACTTTTCATTTCTCACCTGAAACCTATCTCATCGGTCTTACCGTGACCATAAAAAACGGCTCTTACGAGACCCTTGAGGGGAACCTGATATTGTCTTTGGCAGGTGTTGTTCCTGAAAAGAGCGATTCATACAGTTTTGAAGGGCCGAGTGCGCTCATCAATGACAGCGTGGAAGAGGTTGCAATTAAGAATATTGAGGATAAGAAAAAGTATGACGGAACCCTGAAATGGATCGGGATTGAAGACCGTTATTTTCTGTCCAGCATTATTCCTGTAATGCCTGTTGAATCAAGTATGCGCCTTTTGCTGAAGGATAAAAAGGTGTTTGAAAATCAGTACATGCATTCAGCCAGCAATATCCGCCCTGAAACCCAGCAGCGTTTTGAGTTCAATCTCTTTCTGGGGCCCAAAAGTCTTCACATACTGAGCAGTCTCAATAACGACTTGGACAAGGCAATTGATTTTGGGTGGTTTGATGTTATCGCCAAACCATGCCTGCTGATAATGAATTTCCTATATGCCAGTTTTATTCCCAATTACGGCATTGCGATCATTATTTTAACGACATTTATCAAGCTGATCCTGTGGCCCCTTGGGAGCAAAAGCTATAAGTCCATGAATGAGATGAAGAAGATTCAGCCTCTGATGACAGAGATCAGAGAAAAATATAAGGACGACAAGAAAATGATGAATCAGGAACTAATGAATCTGTACAAAACATACAAGATAAATCCCATGGGCGGATGCCTTCCGATGATTCTTCAGATTCCTGTATTCATCGCCTTTTACAGAATGCTGTATGAAGCCATAGAACTCAGGCACGCACCCTTTCTTTTGTGGATTGATGACCTGTCCGCGCCGGACCGTCTTTTACATTTCAGTTTTTCCATCCCTTTCATGGAACCGCCTTATGGTATTCCTGTCTTGACAATCGTTATGGGAGGCACGATGTTGTTGCAGCAGAGAATGTCACCGCCCCCGGGTGACCCTGCACAGGCCAAGATTATGATGTTCATGCCTATTGTGTTTACGGTTATTTTCATAAATTTTTCATCCGGACTCGTTTTATACTGGCTTGTAAACAACATCCTGTCGATCTCTCAGCAGTACTATATTTCAAAGAAAAAAAACGCTTGATAAGCAGGAGGTGAGAAGTGGAACCGGGGGAATCTCTCTTTTTTTCGCTTACACTTCTCACTTCCCACTTTTCATTTCTCAATTGACGGAGGTTATACAGATGTCGCCTTTTTTAGAATTTGAAGGCAAGACTGTTGAAAAGGCAGTCGCGAAAGCTTGCACAAAATTGAACATCTCCAAGGATAAGCTTAAATATGATGTGATCTCTTACGGATCCACCGGAATTTTCGGCCTGGTGGGAATCAAAAAATCGAAAATCCGCGTGGCCTCACCTGAACCGGAAGCTCCCAAGCCCGTTCGCAGAGATGCTGACAAAGACAAAAATAAAAATAAGGATAAGAGTAAGGACAAGGACAAGGATAAGAGTAAGGACAAGGACAAGGACAAGGATAAGAGTAAGGACAAGGACAAGGATAAGGATAAGAGTAAGGACAAGGACAAGGACAAGGATAAGAGTAAGGACAAGGACAAGGATGGGCACCGCTCCTATAATCACAGTGCCGTTGAATCTGAAGTCTCTACCCCATCTTCAATAGTACAAGAAGTCTTTGATGCCCCTGAAATTGATGCTTTATCTGAATCGCCTTCGGAACTTGGCAGAGAAGCGCTGCAACGCATTGTGGATTTTATTACGACAGACGCAGAAATATCCGTCAGGGAGACTCCGGAGCGAATTTTTTTCAATGTTGAAGGGGGAAACACGGCAGTTCTCATTGGAAAGCGCGGCCAGACCCTTGAGGCAATTCAGTATCTCGTTGAAAAGGTTATCAACAAGCGCAGCACGAAGAGAATCCGCATTCAGGTGGACGTTGAAGGGTATCTTGACGGCAGAAAGGCTAAACTGGAAGGCCTTGCCGCACGTCTTTCGGAAAAGGCAAAACGTATCGGAAAACCTGTGACAATCGGCCAGTTGAACGCCCATGACAGAAGAATCGTTCACATCGCCCTGAAAGATGACAGCAATGTCAGAACCCAGAGCATGGGGGATGGCTTTTACAGGAAACTGGTGATATTTCCCCAGAGAAAATTTCCCCGGAAGAAAGAAATTTCCTGATTTGTCAGAGATCAGTTGCCCCATAATCACTGACCACTGGCCCATGACCCCATGACCATGACCAATTCTACTATCGCCGCCATAGCGACCCCGACAGGGAGCGGCGGTATCGGTATTATCAAAATTTCCGGACAGGATGCGGCATCAGTTGCCGCATCTGTTTTCCGGCCGTCAGACAGGAATGCCGTCTTTTCAAAAGATGGCATTCCTGTTCAGTCTCATCACCTTTATCACGGATATATAGCAGACCCTCAGAACGGCCGGATTCTTGATGAGGTTCTTCTTACGGTCATGCTTGCGCCTCATTCCTATACCAGAGAGGATGTTGTTGAAATTCAGGCGCATGGAGGTTTTGCCGTATTAAACGCCATTCTGAATCTGGTATTGGAAAGAGGAGCCAGGCTTGCCGACCCGGGTGAGTTTACAAAACGGGCTTATATCAACGGGCGTATTGATCTGACCCAGGCTGAAGCTGTCATTGATATTATCAACGCTAAAACAGAGTCATCGCTTGAAATTGCCGCGGCCCAGATCAGGGGCAGCATAAAAGAACGTATTGAATCCGTCAGAGACACACTTCTTTTTATGCTGATTGAAACCGAGGCTGCCATAGATTTTCCTGATGATGTGGAAGAAAGCATTGATACGGACACGATGACTCAAGTGCTTGAAAAGGAGGTGGTGAATCAGTTAAACGGTCTTATTGACCAATATGAAAACGCCCATTTTTTAAGAGACGGTCTTAAAGTGCTGATTGCAGGCAGGCCCAATGTTGGGAAATCCAGCCTTATGAACAGTCTGCTCAGAAAAGATCGTGCCATTGTTACGCCTGTTCCCGGAACCACCAGGGACGTTATTGAGGAAACATTGAATATCCGGGGGATTCCGGTCATCATCAGCGACACTGCCGGCCTGCACAAAACAGATGATCCTATTGAAATTTTAGGCATAAAAAAAACATACCGTCATATCAGAGATGCTGATCTCATTCTTTTTATGACTGACCTCAGCTGTCCCCTGACAAATGACGATCATAAAATATATGAAGATATCTGCCACAAGGCATTTATGATTGTCACCAACAAGTCGGACCTTGCAGATGATGAATTCTGTCCTGAACTGCCCGATTTGTGGAAGAAGACTTATGTCATAAAGACTTCGGCGATTTACGACAGGGGTTTGGACACGCTCAGGGATATGATTGCGGAATTTTCCACGGGCGGATATGATGAGAGGAACACAGTGATTCCCAATCTGAGGCACAAAATTGCCCTTGAAGGGAGCCTTAGGGCAGTGTCTGCTGCTGCGGACGGCATTCGGACGGGAATGCCTTTTGAACTGATTAATATTGATATCCGGGAAGCTGCTGACTTGCTTGGGGAAATTATGGGAATTACCATCAGAGAGGATGTGCTGGATCAGATTTTCAGCAGATTTTGTATCGGAAAATGAAACGTAAACGTAAACCTGAAACCTAAAATGTGAAGCAGGAATTGAATTATGAGTATGGATTTCACACCTTTTTTTAAGAAATATGAAGAGCTTGTAACAACAGTGGACAGTGTGTTTGAACGTGTGAAAAAGGAGTATCCGGAATGCGTGAAGTGTCAGATCGGATGCTCTGACTGCTGTCATGCGTTGTTTGATCTTACCCTGATTGAAGCGATATATATCAGCCATCACTTCAATAAAAAATTTCAGGGACAGGAAAGAGAACAGCTCATTGACAGAGCCAGCCGTTCGGATCGGGATATATACAAAATCAAAAGGGAAGCGTATAAAAGTCTGGAATCCGGAAAGCATGAAGATGAGATACTGACAGATATGGCCCAGGAACGTGCCAGATGCTCTTTGCTGAATGAGCAGGACAATTGTGATCTGTATGAATATCGGCCGATAACATGCAGATTTTACGGAATACCGACATCCATAGCCGGAAAAGGCTATACCTGCGGCATATCAGACTTTATCCAGGGCACACAATATCCCACGGTCAATCTGGATGTCATTCATCAAAAGCTTTACGAAATATCAGGTGAACTTGTCAAAGGAATTCAGTCCAGATATCTCAGAATGGCAGATATGCTCGTGCCGGTATCCATGGCAGTGATCACGACATACAATGAGAATTATCTCGGGGTAGGCATTGAGGGAAAAGAAGGAGAAAAAAATGAGTGAATTTTCACCTGCTGAAGTGGAAGAGAAAAAAAAGGCGATTTTTGAATGTATGTCTCCGCGGCGACAGAAACATATCCTGAAAAAAGGATATGACAAATGGGACCCATTTCAGGAACCCCAGGATCCTATCGACATCAGGAAGGATAAGTCAAAGCGAACCACTCAGGCACTCGTAAGGGAGTTTTTGGAAACACGGAGCTTTGAAGAATACAGCAATGAATATGGAAGAGGAGTGCTTGAAATCTGCCTTGGAATAATTAATGATGATGAGCGTCACAAAGGCATGTATGAATTCTCATGCTGGTATCACGAACTTTTGAATAAAGAAAGAGTTGAATCATGAAACAGAAATACACCATTTTAAGAGATGATGAAAAAAAAGAACTGGTGATCAAAGAATTTGCAGAGCTGGACAAAGAAGTGCTGTCATTTTTGTGCGAGGAAACATATCAGAAAGAAGCCATAGAAGCTGCAATTGCAGAGGGCAAGGCGTCTGTTATCACAGCGTTAAGGACTCATAACATGTATCCACCCGGTTTATATGCAGATAAAATAGCCGAATCGGTTATGGTGCTGTACAATTCTGAAGGCAAATCCGAAGAGAGCCTGTCCGCAGATATTTTTTTCAATGATTTTGAATTTTTGACAAAGAATCAGCCGGAGCCGGAGCCGGAGCCGGAGCCTGCTGAAGAGACTGAGGAGGAAGCAGAGGATATCGACGATTTGCTTGAAGATGATATTGAAACTGATTTTGACAAGGCTCCCATAAACCCCATTAATTCTCCTCTTAAAATCGCAGAGGATGAGTCACTTGATGTTGAGGAGGAGACGTGAAAAGCCTTTCGGGATGGGGAAGGAAGGTCTGACCGTCATTGCTCGCAGCGTCCGACACTGCCGCGGCATTGAGGGGGATTTCCTGACCCGGAAGCCCGATTATGGCGGCCTTGTGCGCCCATATGATTTTAAACCGGGACCTGACCTTCCCGGTGCCGTCGTCGGCAAGCTCCCACGGGTGGGAGCATGGTCAGGACTTCCCCATCCTTCATTCCTTCATCCTTTTTTGCTTAAACCTGCTCAATACGGCTCTGGCATCATCAAAATTGTAATCGCTGACTTGCTGTATCAGGCATTCCAGTTCTTTTTTATCGGAAGGATCAGAGGAAAGACAGGCGTTGATCTCTCTGAGCCAGTATTCTGACTCCACCGGGTCAGCGTTCAGAAGGCTTTTGTCAAGTTTTTCAGTCAGTTCAAAAAAATTTGATGAATCAGGAGGAGCGATGTCTGTTTCCGAAGGTTGCGGGATGTCCTCTCCGATCTCCGGTAAGACAGACAGCTTTTCAAAAGATGCCACTACTTGTGCAAAGGACACTTCCACCAATGGCAATATGTTCAGTATCTGGTCTTTGTTTTCACTTTTACATGCATCTTCCAGAGCTTTTGCCGCTGTGCTGAGATCAGTGGCTGAGACATTGCCGGCGGCACCCTTGAAGCCATGAATTTTTACTCTGGCAGATTCAAAGTCTTTTTTTTCAATAAGACTGCGAAACTCACGGCCAAATTTTTCCTGAGATATGCAAAAAACTTCGAGGATATCCACATACAGACTCCATACCCCTCCGAGCCGTTCCAGCCCCTCCTCAATATTCAGTCCGGGCAATTTGGGAATTTTGAATGGTGAATTTTCGATTTCATAAGGTGGATTTTCTCTTTTATGCTTATGAATATTTTTCCTGAGTGCAGTGAATAATTTTTTACGGTCTATAGGCTTGGAGACATAATCATTCATTCCGGATTCGAGACATTTCGCCCGGTCTCCGAACATAGCGTGGGCAGTCATGGCAATGATGGGAATTTGATGTTTGATGTTTGATGTTTGATGTTTGATGCTTGATGTTTGATGCTTGAT
>JAOZLU010000381.1:0-1768 GCA_029934695.1 Desulfobacterales bacterium
TGTCTGAGGGCAGGTGCGGGAGCCTCCCCTGAACCCGTTATAATCAGAAACATATTAAAATTTTAAAAGTGAAATTATGAAACGAGAAACTGATTTTCAAAGAATGACAGGAGAAACCCGTATTGAGGGAAAATTAAACCTCGACGGCAGGGGCGAAAGAAATATATCCACCGGTGTCGGGTTTTTTGACCACATGCTGGATTTATGGGCTTTTCACGGCGGTTTTGATTTGGATCTGACGTGCGAAGGCGATCTGGATATCTGCCCCCACCATTCCATTGAAGACGTTGGCATAACGCTGGGACAGGCGTTTAAGAAAGCATTGGGAGATTGCAAAGGGATTCAGCGGTACGGGACCTGTTATCTGCCGATGGATGAGACACTGAGCCGCACGGTTCTGGATGTGTCGGGCCGGGCAGTGCATATTTTTCACGCACAGTTTGATACGCCTGCGGTGGGCATGTTTCCCACGGAAATGGTGTCTCATTTTTTCTGTTCCTTTGCCATGAATGCGGAGCTTACGTTGCATCAGGAAATTCTTTACGGGAGTAACGATCACCATAAGGCGGAGGCTTTGTTCAAGGGATTTGCCAAAGCGTTGCAGGAGGGGGTTCGCCGGAAGAATGAAAACGCTCAGGATGTTCCCAGTACAAAGGGAATTCTCTGAGCCGATTTTATGGCCCTGTCCAGTTCCTCCTCGGTCAGTTTTTCCGTTCCTCTTACCAGGTATGTCTTCTGTGCAACAAAGGGGATGCTCAAGCCTGTCGTGGTGATAACATCCGCAAGGGTTCCGATATCAAAGCCCCGTTCATCCTGATCCTCATTCTCAAGCATCTCATAAGTTGCTGATACTTCAGGAATCTCAGAAAGTTCTGCCATTAGTTCCTTTGTTGCCTCAACCGCGTCCTGTCCTTCTATTGCAAACTGAATTTTTGCCATTGCCAAACTCCTTATCAAATAAACTTTTTTTTAACCACAGATGTTTTTTAACCACAGAGAGCCACAGAGGAGACACAGAGAACCACAGAAGCACCATATCTCTGTGGCCCTCTGTGGTTTCCTGAGTGGCTTTTTCTTAGGCGATTTCTAAAAAAAGATATCCCACTGAGTGCCTGTCTGAAAACTGACGGATATCCCCGGCTGCCTATTTTTTAACCACGAAATACACGAAACACACGAAAAGATACAAAAAGATACAAAAAAAAAGAGATACAAAAAGATACAAAAAAGTGCGGGAATGTTCTGTGTTCATAATTTTCGTGTGTTTCGTGTGTTTCGTGGTTAAAAAAGCGGACGGGCTTGCGGGACCCCGTACGGCAAATATACAGTGGAAGCTCGGCTCCTTCTTCTGTCAGGAGCGTAACAAGGGTTTCAATTTCCTGCCTGTTCATTGCCATAATAATTCTGGCAACCTCGTTGACAGGCATGTTAGTTCTTACTTTCGGCATAAAAGCCCCCTTTTCAGCAAATAAGCTTTGTTATCGGTTTAAAAAAATTTGGACAAGGCGAGTTTTGTTCGCATAAGGTGGGTTCCGCTTCGCTTCACCCACCCTACAGTTGAAGGAAAAAGCCGTTATTCACTCATCCGAATTTGCATCATATAAAGCGGCTCATATCTCAGATTTTCGATTTTCACAGCACCTTTCCCGGAAATTATTGTGGCCTCTCCTCTTGACAGGATCAATGATAATTCTGGAGATTTGAAAATCATCTCTATTTTTTAACCACGAAATACACGAAACACACGAAAAGATACAAAAAGATACAA
>JAOZLU010000381.1:1868-6921 GCA_029934695.1 Desulfobacterales bacterium
CTATTTTTTAACCACGAAATACACGAAACACACGAAAAGATACAAAAAGATACAAAAAAAAAGAGATACAAAAAGATACAAAAAAGTGCGGGAATGTTCTGTGTTCATAATTTTCGTGTGTTTCGTGTGTTTCGTGGTTAAAAAAGCGGACGGGCTTGCGGGACCCCGTACGGCAAATATACAGTGGAAGCTCGGCTCCTTCTTCTGTCAGGAGCGTAACAAGGGTTTCAATTTCCTGCCTGTTCATTGCCATAATAATTCTGGCAACCTCGTTGACAGGCATGTTAGTTCTTACTTTCGGCATAAAAGCCCCCTTTTCAGCAAATAAGCTTTGTTATCGGTTTAAAAAAATTTGGACAAGGCGAGTTTTGTTCGCATAAGGTGGGTTCCGCTTCGCTTCACCCACCCTACAGTTGAAGGAAAAAGCCGTTATTCACTCATCCGAATTTGCATCATATAAAGCGGCTCATATCTCAGATTTTCGATTTTCACAGCACCTTTCCCGGAAATTATTGTGGCCTCTCCTCTTGACAGGGTGTTCTGGCTGCCAATGTTTGCGACCCCTCTGATGACTGTCAGATGTTTTACGGTTGCGCCATCTGCTTCAATCTCAAATACGCTGCCAGGATCAATGATAATTCTGGAGATTTGAAAATCATCCTTTGCCTCCAGCAGCGTCAATGTTCCCCAGGGATGGTGGACAGTCTTATGACTGTGGTATTCCTCTCTCCCTCTCTGCTTGAGTTCCTCGACAACAGATTTGACATCCCTGCTGTTGTCAATATCCGAGACAAACACGGAATCCGGCGTTTCAACGACCACCATATTGCTGATGCAGTTTGTTGCTATGAGCCGCTCACGCCCCATGATGAAGCAGTTTTCGGTGTCCTTTGAGATAACATCCCCGTCAATCACATTATTGTTTTCATCCTTTGGGAGAAAATCATAAAGCGATTTCCATGAGCCGATATCGCTCCATCCGAAATCCGAAGGGAGAATTGCCCCTTTTTCTGTTTTTTCCATGATGGCATAATCAATGGAAATATTCTCCAACTGCTCATAGTCCTCTTTTGTCACAGGACTGCTTTTCTGACGGTCCCCGGAGGCAGGTTTTGAAAGGATTTTCTCCATTTTGCTGAGAAGTTCCGGATGAAACGCCTTGAACTCTTCCAGAATCACGTATGCTTTGAAGGCAAACATGCCGCTGTTCCAGAAAAAATTGCCGGCTCTGAGATATTTTTCTGCGGTTTCCCTGTCCGGTTTTTCAACAAATCTTTTTACGGTGAATGCGCCCTCTGACAGTTCTTTGCTGCCTTCGATATATCCGTACCCGGTTTCAGGATAATTGGGTTTGATGCCGAAGGTGACGATATGCCCCATGTCAGCAAGCTTTATCGCTGATTTCAATTTTTTCTGGAATTCCCCCACATCCCTGATGACATGATCCGCGGGAAAGACGCACAGAACCGCATCCTCTTCCTGCTTTTCTTCTAAAATCGTCAGTGCTGCAAGAAGGATGGCGGGAGCCGTGTTTCTGCCGCAAGGTTCGCATAAGACTGTTCCTTTGCCATTTACGCCTATTTCCCTTATATGCCGTGTGATTTCATGGAAATGTTCGTCCCCGCAGACGATTCTGATCTTCTCCGCGTCTAACGTCGGGGTCAGTCTTTTAACCGTGCTTTGTACGAGAGAATCTTCGCCAATGAAATTTACAAGCTGTTTCGGATAAAGCTCCCTTGAAACAGGCCAAAGGCGTGTTCCGGTTCCGCCTGCCAGTAATATTGCATAAGTGCTGATTTGTTTGTCGTTCATATTTTTTGCTTTTCTTTTCAATGTTTTGGCAGTGTTCCCCTTTCGGATCATAATAAAATGTCCGAATTCAGGATACTGCCCGATTTTTAGTAACAGGGACCATAAAAACACCTGTCCCAAAGAAACTCCTTCTGCCCATATCTGTGGACTTGGCCGTTTTGGTACTTTATTTATATCTGATTAAAAAAGGATTGTAAATCAGGAAAGCCCTGATTTTTTCCGGAAAATTTGGGATAGGGAAATGTAGGTGGGTGAAGCGAAGCGGAACCCACCTTGTGGGGGTGTCTGTGGATTAGGCTTTGTCGGGTGTTTGGTGGGTTCCGCTTCGCTTCACCCACCCTACAATCCTTTTCAACTTTTTTACTGGCCGTTTACCACAGGCATGATGTCAAGGATTCCGATATAACCGTCATTATCCAGGTCATAAAATGCATCGTAATCCTGGTCTCCTTCTGACGAATTCCATCTTGAGGAAACCTTTGCGATATCACTGCTGTCAATCTTCCCGTTGCCGTCAAAATCATAAAAAAGCGGCGATCCGTCAGGCGCTTCCGGGATTTTCGGAGTTTCAAAAACAATCTTCATTTCTTCGACAAATACAGACGCGGAAACCGTTGTTTTGAGAACCTGATGCGCGTCAATATCAAAATTCAAGGTCATCTCTGAAATTTCAGCATCTCCATGGAAGCCTGTCACCGTAAGTGCGCCATTTCCTTCGCCATCCTTGCCACGCAGCATGATACGGTAGTCACCATCTTCCAGCACAGGCAGGAAAACCGTCTGGTGTCCGTCCACGGCGATATTGAACCCGGCACCCGGAATATAACCGCCCTCTTTGCCGATGGCTCTTCCCTGGGGATCATAGATGATCAAATCCGCGGACGCGTCAACATTCACGGACATCCATAAAGTTTCGGGTCCCGTGGCCGACGATTCCAGATGCTCAATGATCTGCATGCCCAGGGCCTCTGATGTTCGCCAGTCATTCCAATTGAAAACCGGCAGCGGCGCGTCAAAGAGCATTGGCCTGTCATCCCGCTTTCTCCGAGCCTGTCTGTTCCCGTCGGTTTCATAGGATGCGATCACCGAATCCAATGACGGCACTTCCGCGACCGCGCCAGTTATCTGCAATATCAGATCATTATAATCCATGTCGCTCTTTTCAAAATCCTGATCCTCAAAGGCAAAGGCGTTACCATATCCGTTGATATCCGCCATCTGGCCGACATGCATGCCGTAATCCAGATTTGAGAGCGCAATTGAAAACAGGGGGCGTATGTTCGGGTTCGTTGTTAACGGAACCCTGAGCAATGTTTCCAGCGTGGTGTTCGGGACCAGGATAATTGCGAATGTGTCCCCGCATCTCATACTGAACTCCTTTACGCCGTTATAAGGCCCGCTGTTCCATTCTTTCCGCTCTCCGAGAGCACCGCTCAGGCGCGCGCCTTCTTCCGGATCTGACAGGACCACATAGCCCTCTGTGGTATTTGACAAGGCCCGTCTCACAGCTTCCGCTATAAATGTCTCCGGATCTGAGATAAACGCCTTCATTCCTGAAGTGGTGAATATGCCGATTTCTCCTTCAAACATGCCGCCATCGTACAACCAGTCAATGGCGACAACACCGCTGTCTCCCACCATGAATTCTCCAGGAATGATCCTCGGATTTGTTCCTGCAATATATTCATCCAAATTTGACACGCCATCACCGTCCGGGTCCTGGGGAGCGTCATTCGCGAAAAGGGGGTTCAGATTATAAGCCATTTCCCATCCGTCGGGCATTCCGTCAGCATCAGTATCCGCACGCCTCGGGTCTGTTCCCTTCTGATATTCCCTGACATTTGACACGCCGTCACTGTCCGGGTCCGCGGCACTGTCATTGGAGCGGGGGTTAAAACTGTGGGCCACTTCCCATCCGTCGGGCATCCCGTCGGCATCTGTGTCGGCCGTTCTGGGATTTGTACTTCTTCCATATTCATTTAGATTTGTCAGCCCGTCACGGTCCGAATCAGCGGAACCGTCATTGGTCCGGGGATTCAGGCTGTTTGACACTTCCCATCCGTCGGGCATCCCGTCGCCGTCTGTGTCGGAATTTTTGGGATTTGTTCCCTTTTTATACTCATCCACATTTGCCAGCCCGTCGCTGTCCGAATCAGCGGAACTGTCATTGGAACGGGGATTCAGGCCGTTGGCCACTTCCCATCCGTCAGGCATTCCGTCGCTGTCTGAATCAGCATTTCTCGGGTCTGTTCCTTTCTGATATTCCTCAAGGTTTGACAGTCCGTCCCGGTCCGGGTCCCCTGACGCGTCATTGGCAGCAGGATTCAGGCTGTTGTCAGCTTCCCATCCGTCAGTCATTCCGTCGCCGTCGGTATCGGCATTTTTCGGGTTTGTTCCTCTCTGATATTCTTCAAGATTTGTCAGACCGTCCCGGTCCGGGTCCCCTGACGCGTCATTGACAGAAGTATTCAGCCCGTGAGTGTTTTCCCAGGCATAAGGCATTCCATCGCGGTCATCATCTGAATTCGGACCTGGAACAGGAGGGGGAGGAGGCGGAGGAGGGGGAGGAGGCGGGTCAGGAATATCTGATTCAACGCCTGTTGTATCTCCGCTCATGTCATCCACAAGCCAAACATTTCCTTCAACACCGGTTAATACAACATAGTCAATATAGGCCCCGGGGGTTGCCCTTACCGTGAGATACTTCATGGACGTACCCGTGTTTGTTGCGCCGGACACACTCACTGTTCTGCCGTTGGTCAGATGCGCTTCCATAATGAAATCGCCGTAGGTGCTGTAGCCTGTCTTAAACCATGTACCATTATTGTTAGTAAAATCAACGATCACGCCCCTGGCATCAGCCTCTCTGCCGGCCCACAGCCAGATATCTCCGTTATGATGAAAAAACGCGTCATTATACGCCTGTCCCTGATCATCCGAATAGGTGTGATATTTTCCGGTGCTGCTGTCGCCGTACATTGCATCATATCCACTGAAGTTTTTGAAAGAAACACCATCAATGTCATTAATTCGCCCACCGTTTCTTCCATCCTCAAAATTGATGAAAAAAGCCGACGAACTGCCGACCATACAAAGAATCAGCAGCTTTGCAAACAGAATTGCCAGAATTTTTTTCATTTTTGACCTCCTTTGAAAAATTGTTTAAAGATTTGAAAAAATAAATAAAATTAAATTAACCCCTTACCAGCGGGCGAATCCGCGTACCTGTCTGCCCGCGCTA
>JAOZLU010000382.1 GCA_029934695.1 Desulfobacterales bacterium
CCTGTAATCCTTTCTTACCCACAATCCATGTAGATGGCTAAGAAAGGATTACGCCTGAACAGATTACGTTGAATCGGGGGACGTAAGAATCTCCTGATAAGCAGGTTTGTTGAATTGTCCGGAAATGCCAAAACGGAATATTATCCAGCTGGAATTCTGACAAAAATGTGGCCGGGCCATACGGACAGACCCTGAAAAAAATGAAGAGAACATGAATAAGGTCTTGACAATATATTCTGTTTATGGCATTCAGTCTGAACATGCTGACCGGCGGTTTTTCTGAATTGTCCGGGAACTGCTGAACCTGCCACAATGGGATATTGTCCAGTTGGATTCTGGCAAATGAGTCCGTGCCATCAGGGCATGGTTGTTTTTTGAACCTTTAACTAACATGTATTACGGAGATACGTTTTATGAAAAAAAGCAAACTGTTTATCTTTAATGCAATCATGATCGCAGTTGTGTCTGTTGCACTTCTGGCAGTGCCTGCCAGTGCTGCCAAGAGACGCTATGTTTCTATTGCTGCCGGATGGGTCACAGGGGCCTATTTTCCCATGGCAGGCGCTATTTCAAGAATTGCATGGAAGCACCTCAAAGACAAAGGCATCAAAGTGACTGCGGAATCTTCCGGTGCATCGGTTGCCAATGCAAAACTGATCGGTGCCGGGGACACGGATTTTGCGATTCTGCAAAACGACATTGCCTCTTATGCGTACAATGGCAAAGAGGGAATGTTCGCCAAGCCCATCAAGGATCTGCTGGGTGTCTGCACACTGTTTCCGGAGCATGTCCAGGTGATTGCAAGAAAAGATTCTAAAATCAAATCCATCGGAGATCTGAAAGGGAAAAAAGTCGCCATCGGCCCGGTGGGATCGGGCACCATGGAAAATGCAGCCCAGATTCTTGAAGCCTGGGGGATTTCGTTTGATGACCTGGCCAAGGCGGAGCAGCTTACAGCGTCCCAGTCCGCAGATTATATAAAGGACGGACGTTTGGATGCCGCATTTTTTACCGTTGCCCTTGGAGCGGCAGTTATCATGGACACCGCGCTTATGGTTCCCACCGACATTGTGCCGGTTGAAGGCCCCAATGTCGAAAAACTGATCAAAAAATACCCGTTTTATGCAAAACAGACGGTTCCCGGCAAAACCTACAAGAACAATGACACAGATATTCAGACGGTGTCTGTGATGGCCATGCTGGCGGCAAGCAGGACAATTGAGGCGGATATTGTTTACGCCATCATAAACGCCATGTATTCCGATCTTGCACAGTTGAAAAAAGCCCATGCGAAATTTCAGGAGATATCCATGGAGACCGGTCTGGTTGGCATGGGAATTCCTCTTCATCCCGGTGCTGAGAAATTCTTTAAGGAAAAGGGTCTATTGGAATAAGAGAAACAGCTTTGTCTCAGAGTTGAATTTTGAAGTTTGAACGCAGAGTTTCGCAGAGGAGACTGACTGACAGAATTCTCCCTGTTTCTGTAAGACAATTTTGCAAATTGTTTTTGCCAAACCATTCCGCAGTAAAGTTGAAACCGATCTGTAAGACAATTTTGCAAATTGTCTTACAGGCCGGTTGATTGGATTTTAACTGTTTTTATGATTCAGGAGGTGCTCAGGTGCAAGAGGAGAGTATTCAGGACAGTGGTGATGGTGAGCTTGGCAGGAAAATCATGGAGGAATCTGAATCAGGTTCCAGAAAGCTGACAGGCAATGTGGCACTGTTCATAGCCTCTGTTGCAGTGGCGATGTCATGTTTTCAAATCTACACCGGCTTTGCCGGTGAACTGCCAGGATCGAAACAGTTGTCGGTCCATCTGACCTTTGCCATGGTTCTCTGTTTTGCCTATTTTCCGGGAAGCAAAAGCTGTGCAAGGGCGGAGCTTCCGATTTATGACATTCTTCTTGCTGTTCTGGCGGGCGGATGTGCATTTTATCTTTTTGCCAATTACGATCATGTGGTCACCTCCGTGGGAGATGCGGCAACCTATGATATCCTTGTCGGAGCCATGCTGATTGTGCTGATACTGGAAGCCACCCGCAGGAGCATCTCCCCCATTCTGCCGATCATCACCATTGTTTTTCTGTTATATGCCTATCTCGGCCCATACATTCCGGGAGAATTGGCACACAGGGGCTTCAGAGTCAAAAGAATCATTGATCATCTCTTCATGTCCGGCGAGGGCATCTGGGGGGTTCCGCTGAGGGTGTCCGCGACCTTTGTTTTTCTTTTTGTCCTTTTCGGGGCATTTCTGGATAAAATCGGTGCCGGCGAATATCTGATCAATCTCTCCTTTGCCATGGTTGGAAAGTACAGGGGAGGACCTGCCAAGGCAGCGGTTGTGGCATCCTGTGCCATGGGCTCCATTTCCGGCTCATCCATCGCCAACACGGTGACCACCGGCGCCATGACCATTCCCCTGATGAAAAAAGTGGGTTTCAAATCCCACACAGCAGGCGCTGTGGAAGTTGCAGCCTCCACAAACGGTCAGCTCATGCCGCCCATCATGGGTGCTGCCGCATTCATCATGGCGGAAATTATCGGCATCCCCTACATGGAGGTTGTCAAAGCCGCGTTTATCCCCGCGCTTCTTTCCTATTTTGCCATTTTCTCCATTGTGCATCTTGAGGCGGTGAAAGAGAACATCCGGGGGCTGACTCCGGAGGAGACTCCGCCCATGGTGAAAACCTTTGTTTCAGGCATCCATTTTCTGCTTCCCCTTGTGCTTCTTGTATGGTTGCTGCTGGTTGTCCGCTGGACACCCACAACAGCGGCATCATGGTCAATTCTGGCCGGAATTCTGGTGGCCATCGGAAACAATTACTATAAAAGTGCCTTTCTTTTTCCCGGGCTTGTCCGACAGAACACTTCAAGTGATGACCCGGCATTTGCTGAGTACGGGAGCGATTCAGGCCGGTTCTTTTTCAAAAAAAGTCGTGAGGAGATTCTGGGCGCACTTGAGGCCGGGGCCAGGAATATGGCCGGTATAGCGGTTGCCTGTGCCTGCTGCGGAATTATCATCGGCGTGGTGACTCTGACAGGGCTGGGGCTGAAAATGGCGACTCTGATCACTGAGGCTGCCGGAGGCAATCTGTTTCTCACGCTGCTGTTCTCCGTGTTTGCATCCATCATCCTCGGCATGGGCCTTCCCACCACGGCCACATACATTATCATGGCGGCCATGACCGCACCCGCCATTATGACCATCAGCGCGGACCTCTCCCTCGGGCTGCCGGTTGTGGCTGTGCATCTTTTTGTGTTTTATTATGGCATTGTCGCTGATGACACTCCGCCTGTGGGGTTGTGCGCTTATGCGGCCGCGGGAATTTCAGGGGCGGATCCGGTGAAAACCGGGCTGAAGAGCTTCCGGCTCGATCTTGCCGCGTTCACTCTGCCATTCATGTTTATTTACAATACCAAGCTGCTGATGATCGGCACATCGTTTTGGGAACTGATGTATATCATACCTGTCTCGCTTGTCGGAATGTTCTGCTGGT
This sequence comes from Desulfobacterales bacterium, assembly GCA_029934695.1. Classification (GTDB taxonomy): domain Bacteria; phylum Desulfobacterota; class Desulfobacteria; order Desulfobacterales; family 4be13; genus JAOZLU01. The sequence continues at coordinate 3,501 of JAOZLU010000382.1, forward strand.
CAGTTTTCATTCAGGGATTCTGGGTCATTAAAACTTATTGGGTGGAACGCTTTGTCTTTCTTTTTCTTGCATTCCTCCTCGTGAATCCAAGCCATTTATATGTTATGGGAATACACATCAATCAGCATGTTGCAAACCTGTTTGCCCTGCTCACCATGTTTCTGATTTTCGTGTGGCAGCGTTCCAGAAGGGCAAAAGCGGCAGGGGACTTGCAGCCACAGACATGATGTCCGGCAAGAGAAAAATCACAGGTGTTTTTCTGTTTCTGTTTCTGTTTCTGGTTTTATTTCTGTTTCTGCACGAAGTTACGGTGTTTGCCATACGCCTTCCTGACCGGAACAATGAGATTCATTTTCTCGAATCTGTGAAAGAGGGGGATGAGATCGTTCTGACTTATCGCCATTCCGTTGAAAAAACCCTTGTCAGAGGAATTTTCAGGGTGTCATCAGCTCCTTCACTTCAGGCAAAAGAGACATGGATGACCTCCGTTGGCACGGGGCTTCCGAATACGTTTTCTGACCGAACCCGGCAGGAGGGAAAATGGCTGATAGTGGATGAGGGGCTGTCAGAAATTGAGAATTTCCGTTTTTTCATATCCCCTGTGAATAAAACCCGGGTTTCCACCCCTTCCGGTGCCGTGGATCTGACGCGTCTCTCTGCCGGGACAATAATTTTATTAGACATAGAGAGAATGTCTCTTATGCAGTATGGCGGATATAAAGCCGGGTTTCTCTGCCGTGAGGCCGGAGTGGCCCCGCCATATTTGTAGAGAAAAAAAATGAATGAACTTCCGGGCAATCTCTTTCCGCGCAAACTTGACAGGCCATTGAAGCTTGCCAGGAGCGCAGAGGGAATATGGATAGAAGATGAGGATCAGAAGCGGTACATGGACGCAAGCGGGGGGGCCATTGTGGTCAATGCCGGACACTGTCGGAAAGAAATTGCAGATGCGGTGTATCGTCAGCTGATGTCCCATGATTATATCCATCCCACAATGTTTGCCACAGCACCGGCTGAACAGCTTGCAACAAAACTTGCAGACAGGGCACCGGGAGATATCAGCCGATTCTATTTTCTGTCAGGCGGATCCGAGGCCAATGAGGCGGCCATCAAACTGGCCAGACAGATTCATATGGCAAATGGCAATGATTCCAAATTCCGTCTGGTCGCCCGCTGGAAATCCTACCATGGCCTGACTCTGGGGGCATTGTCGGCCATGGGCAGGACAGCGTTCAGAACTCCTTTCACGCCGCTTCTGAAAGATGCTCTCCATATTCCGGCGCCTTACTGTTACCGATGCCCGTTTCAACTGGAATATCCCGCATGTCACCTGCGGTGCGCATACGCACTCAATGACATTATTGAGGATGCCGGGTCTGAAACCATATCCGCCTTTCTTGCCGAAACCATTCCGGGCGCCACAATTGCCGCATCAGTTCCTCCGGATCAATATCTGAAAATCATACGGGAAATTTGCGATGCCCATAATGTGCTGCTCATCCTCGATGAAGTAATGTGCGGCACTGGGCGGACAGGAAAATGGTTTGCCTATGAGCATTATAACGTGGTGCCGGACATTGTGACTCTGGGGAAAGGGCTTGCCGGGGGTGCCATTGCGCTTTCAGCCCTCGGTGTCAGAGAATGCCATTTCAACATCGTCAGGGAGAACTGCGGTGCATTTGTTCACGGCGGCACTTTTTCCCATCATCCTGTGGCCGCGTCCGCAGGCCTCGCCCTGGCAGATATTCTGGAACGGGAATCTCTGGTGGAGAGAGTTGCTGACAAAGGGGAACGTCTGGGCCGTCTGCTGACTGAAAAACTCCTGCCACTTGATGCTGTGGGAGATGTCCGGGGGAAGGGCTTTTTGTGGGGCATTGAGCTGGTTCAGGACAAAAAAAACAGGAAGCCTTTTGACCGTTCGGCAAAAGTTGCGGAACGCCTCTGGGACAGGCTTTTCCAAAAAGGATTTATCATCTATGTCGCAACCGGGCTTGCCGGAACCCATGGGGATGCCTTTGTGGTGGCACCGCCGTATATCATCAGCGATTATGAGATGGATATGCTCGCAGATGCTATGGAAAGTACTTTTATTGAATTTTTCGATGAGATTATTGGTTAAAAGACCTCCGAGGTTTCTCCGCCTGAAGTGTTCGCAGATGACTGTGAGAAACCTCGGAAGTCTTCAAATATGACAGCGGACTGATGATGTGTCAGAAATGTTAAAAATTTAAAAAGCAGATCGGCAGGTCTGTGTGTCTGGAAAGAATATGGAAAAACTTATCATTACTGTGGCTCCCACAGGTTCTGTTCCCACAAAAAAAAATAACCCTCATATTCCCATAACTCCTGGGGAGATCATTCAAACCGGCATAAACTGTGAAAAAGCGGGTGCCGCCATTATTCACATCCATGCCCGTAACCCTGCTGATGAAACCCCGTCAGCCGATTTTCATATTTTTAAGGAAATATGTCAGGGCATAAAGGAGGAGACTAACCTGATTATACAGATTTCCACTGGTGGCAGAGCCGGAACAGAGTATGAGAAAAGAAGTGCAAGACTGCGCCTGAAACCTGAGATGGCAAGTCTGACAACCGGTTCCGTCAATTTTCCCTCATCTGTCTATGAAAACAGCCCGGCACTTATCAGAGCGCTGGCTCAGGATATGAGGACATTGAATATCAAACCTGAAATTGAGGTGTTTGATGTCAGCATGATTCAGAATGCCCTTGATCTTGCAGATCAGGGGCTGATCCCAAGACCGATGCACTTTGATTTCGTGATGGGACTCAGGGGCGCAATTCCCGCCACAATAGAAAATCTTGTTCATCTGAAAAACACCGTTCCTCCCGGGATGACCTGGACTGTGGCCGGAATCGGGCAGTATCAGCTTCCTGTATGTGTTCATTCGATCCTCATGGGCGGCCACGCACGGGTCGGGCTTGAGGATTGTATTTATTATAAAAAAGGGGTGCATGCCACTAATGAGCAACTTGTGGACAGAGTCGCACGACTGAGCAAAATGATGGGCAGGCAGGTGGCAACAGCGGATGATGCAAGGGATATCCTGGGATTGTCTGCTGCAAGTCTCTGATTTGCCGCGCTGGCAGTGGTAAGGTGATTTCCAGAAAAAAATCTCCCACTATGGCAACGTAGGGTGGGTTGCGCTGCACCCACCCTGCATCTCAGTGGTAGTGGGATGTTCTTTTTTGGAAATCGCCTAAAAGCTTGCTTTGCGAGTCCTGAACACGGAATCTCGGAAGTGCGCAGTCGGAAAATTATGAAAGAGCTTTTCACCTTATTTCAACAGAAGACGGGAGATTTTTTTCTGTCTCAATCAACTCTCGTAATATATCGTTGAATTCCGTCTTAGGGACTCGGAAAAAACGCATTGTCCCTTTGTCTCATATTTCTCGCA
>JAOZLU010000383.1 GCA_029934695.1 Desulfobacterales bacterium
ATGTGCCGGACGGGGTTTGCAACCCCGTCCGCAATGTTTTGCAGATTCGGATGAAATGTGTTCCTGGCAGGAGCGGGGATGGGACGGCAGGAGCAGGGATGGGACGGGAATTTGGGGCTGCCGGATTTGGCAACCTATCCTATTTTCCATATAACAAAATGTTATCCATGAAAGTGAGAAGCAGAGGATGTTCTTTGCCCAGAATGTCATCATTCAGATGCAATGCTCCTTTGTGAAGCACCTCTGCCTCCTGATAACGCCCCTGCTTAAAGTACAAAGCAGCAAGATTGCTCATGGAAGCGACAGAATAAGGATGTTCTTTGCCCAAAATATCCCCACTCAGTTGCAACGCCTCTTTGTAAAACGGCTCTGCCTCCTGATAACGGCCCTGCTTAAAATACAAAGCAGCAAGATTGCTCATGGAGGCGATAGAACAGGGATGCTCTTTGCCCAGCATGTCCTCACTCAGTTGCAATGCCTCCTTGTAAAATGACTCTGCCTCTCGGTAACGACCCTGCTTAAAGCACAACGTGGCAAGATTGTCCACAGAAATGAGGATTGAAGGATGTTCTCTGCCCAGCATTTTTTCATTCAGTTGCAATATCTTTCTGAAAAGCGGTTCTGCTTCCTGATAGCGCTTCTGGGAACCGTATAATAAGGCAAGGCTGTTCATGGAGGCAAGAGTTAAGGGATGTTCTTTGCCCAGTATATCCTCTCTCAGTTGCAATGCCCCTTTATAAAGTGGCTCTGCTTCTCCACGGTGATTCTGTACTTCATGCAGCAAGGCAAGATTGCTCATGGAAATTGGGATTGAGGGATGTTCTTTGCCCAGTATGTCTTTTCTCAGTTGCAATGTCTTTTTAAAAAGCGGTTCTGCCTCCTGGTAACGCCCCTGCTTAAAATACAAAGCGGCAAGGTTGTTCATGGAGGTGAGAGTTGAGGGGTGTTTTTCTCCCAACACCTTTTTTCTCAGGTGCAGTGTTTTTTTATAAAGCGGTTCTGCTTTTCGGTGGCGGTTCTGCACTTCGTACAATAAGGCAAGGTTATTCATAAAAGTAAAAGTTGAGGAGTCTTCCCTGCCCAGCAGCTTTTCACTCAGTTGCAATGTCCTTTTAAAAAGTGCTTCTGCCTTTTTGTAACGCCCTTGGCTGAAAAACAGACCGGCAAGATTATTCATGGGAATGAGGGTTGAGGGATGTTCTTTGCCCAGCACTTTTTCATTCAGTTGCAATGTCTTTCTGAAAAGCGCTTCTGCCTCTCTGTAATATTCCTGTGACTTGTATAACAATCCAAGGTTGTTCATGGTAGTGAGGGTATGAGGGTGTTCTTTGCCAAACTTGTTCAGTGCATACTGATATGCCTTTTCGGCAAGGCTTATTCCCTCCTGATATCGGCCATGTTGGTAAGCCCTGACTGCGAGAGCATTGGTCTGTTCCCATTGTTCATGCGCTTTGGTCCGAACTTCCCGGGGCACAGGGACAACCCCACAGCTTTCCGGCATCCCCTTTCCTGTATCCTGCAATCCGGCACAGGCAAAAACAAAGAAAGGCAAAAACATGCAAGGAATGATTCTTTTCATTGTGAGTTCCTCCTTTTTTTTAATGCGGTTTTGAACTTTTCCTGAAATAAAATATCGGAACAGCCTCCTTAAACTTTGACAGACATTTCATATTCGCGTGGAAATGTAAATAAGGTGGAAAGAGTATTTTGGGGGGGACAAAAGGCTACCTCCCTGTTCTGTCATTCCCATGATGTGACTGAAAATACCCTTGAGCAGAAGGTTGGGAGACACCCGAAAAATTGCCTCTGATAAAATTTGTTGCATATCAATATTCAATTGATCTCATTAAATTACGATAAGTTAAGACCGATGAGCCATCGAAATATTTCAATTTTATTTTGAACTGAATAAATTAATTCTTGACATTAATATATTTTAATAATATTCCATACATAATTTAATTGATTAGGATTTAGAAACGGCAGGCAATAGGTAACATCTGTCTTTCATAAAAAAATCATCATTAAAATGCTATTTTGGGATAATATTTATTATCATAGTACAGCAAATCATAAATTCGTCCCCCCTTATCTATTATATAAGAAAGGGGACGAACTTGTATTAGACATCATAGAATAGAATAGAATAGAATATTATAATATGTAATGCTTTGGGTTGATTTATGCATGTAATATTTTATACTTGGAAGTCTGCAGCTCCTCTGAATCCGTTATAATCAGTATGTAAAACCCTATTAACCTGTTTAAAGATGAAAAGGAGGTAATCTTAATGGTAAAACAATGTATTTTTTTCTTGTCTGTGGCAGTTGTCATTGTCATGTTTCCTGGTTTCCCATCTGCCCAGGAAGTGCCTCATCCCAGCCTCAACATTCCGTATTTGTGTACATTTGGCCAGGAATCCGCTGCACACTGGGGAGATGATGATTTCAGCCAGAGCATATTCATCTCTGTTCCTGAAAATGTTACAACCCCCCTTTATATCAGCATCTTTGACCCGGATGTCGGTGGAAAGACAGATGAAATACAAAAGGGCTGGGACACTGAGACCAGATTTGAACTGTACGGCGGAACCGGTGCTTATACGGATCCGGATGCAAAGGGTGTTGAACCTGAGGGGAATTACAAATCAGGCACCCTGATTGTTGGAAAAACTTATGGCATTGATCATGAAACAGATGGGAAATGGGCTCCTTTTGCCCAAGTTGAGCCGAATCAGGGGGAACTTGTTGACGGATACCATATCTTCAAAATCATTGTTGAGGGAATTGAAGGAGATGATGGCAACCTGTATAAACTTGCGATTTCAGCATCGCCCAGTGACAGATCATTGGAAACCATGGGCATTGAGGTGTTTTCTTATGAATGGTCTTTCAGGCTGCCCAATGAAACAGGAACCATGATTTACACATTTCCTTTTGTCGTCCCCAGAGATGCACATTATGTTATCAGCAATATATGGGATTTCGACAATGACAATATGATATATCTGAACACGCCCAGCCGCCCCGGCATTCCTCTTTATTCGACAGGAAACGATGAGTGGGCAGTGACAAAATACAGTTTCGGGGTTGCGGAAAAAACAGGCGATGAAAGCAGTGACATCTTGCCAGGAAAGCGTAAACGCTGGTTCAGCACCACCTACGATGTTATGGAAGAAGATTTTGAAGCCCCGTGGACTTTACAGATTCATAAGGGAACATTCCGAAACAACGATATTGTCCTCAGTATCAACGATATCAGCGGCAGACCTTTTCGCACATATTCGACTGCGCGTCCGAGAAGCGGGCGGGATCTGATTATGAACGGCAAGGTATATGAATCCAAGTCCGTAATCACGGAGGATATTTTGTTTATAGAACGGGATGCCCAGGTGAATACGGATGTGACATTGGCAAAGGGAACTGTGTTGCCAAAAGGAACAAAACTGGCAAAAGGAACCCGGATTCCTCAGGATATGACCATCCGGGGCAGGCTTATTCCGGAAGGCACGGTTTTAAATAGGGATATAACTATTGACAGCACAATCGTCATTCATAATCAGATGATTCTTAAAAAAGGTTCGGTAATTGCAAAAGGCGCGCAGATTGCCAAAGGCAGCATTCTTTTTGAAGGACTGGCTCCCCGCAAAGGGGTTTTGCCGCCATGCAACACAGTGTTCCTGGATGCATCGGAAACCAGGGATCCTGATGATAATCCGCTGATATTCAACTGGGATTTGGGCGACGGCTCCTATGCCAGGGGAGCAAGGGTCATTCACTCCTATCGTGAGCCTGGCAGCTATGTTGTTTCCTTAATTGTATCAGACAACTCAGGGGCGGTAAATGATGCCGCTTCAAAGGCAATTACAATTATTATAAATGACCCGCCGGTGGCCAAAGCCGGCAAAGACAGATGGGCATGTGCGGGCGAAGCCGTTTATTTTGAGGGAGCGAAATCTTATGACCCTGACGGCTCTGTCATCAAGTACAAATGGATATTCGGTGACGGTGCCTCCGCATCCGGAGCCAGTGTCTCACACGCTTATAAACGCCCGGGGAAGTATTCTGTGAGACTGGATATTATGGATGATTCCGGAAGTACATGCAATACAGATTCGGACGGCTTTGTCGTAACCGTCAATGACGGACCTGTCGCAAAAGCGGGCAACGACATAAACAGCTGTGATTACAGCATTCGTTTCGACGGCAGAGAATCCTTTGACCGTGACGGAGAGATTGCAAAATACCTGTGGTATTTCGGGGACGGAAATGTCGGTGAGGGGCCGACACTTGAGCATACTTACACTCAGCCAGGTGTTTATAATGTGAAATTAGTTGTTTCTGACGATTCCGGTGCCATGTGCAATACAGATTCGGATGAAATGTTCGTTTCAATCAACGCTCCCCCTGTCGCGAATGCAGGGCCGGACCGCAGCATCTGTGTGGGCAAAGAAATGTATTTCGATGGTGCGGCCTCTTCTGACCCGAATGATGAGATGCTCACCTACAGATGGAATTTCGGAGACGGAACGCGGATCAGCAGGAAAAGAACACCCGTTCATGTCTATAAAAACCCCGGGCAATACACTGTTTCCCTCACTGTAGCAGATGATTCCGGAACTGTCTGCACAACTTCCACAGCCACAGCCCTTATCACTGTGGACACGCGTCCTGTTGCCGAGGCAGGAGCTGATCAGGTGGTTGGTATCGGACAAAGCGTTATTTTTGACGGATCTGTTTCAAGGGATCCTAATGACTATCCGCTGAACTATAAATGGACTTTCGGTGACCTGTCAGAACCGGCAGGGGACATTTCCCCCACACATGCCTATGACAAACCAGGGGTTTACCGTGTCCTTCTTACCGTCAAAAACAAGGCAAATTCCGATTGCAACACGGATTCCGACGGGCTGACAGTTACGGTGAACAATCCCCCCACAGCACGGGCCGGAGTGCCGATTGTCACTCATTCCGGAGAAAAAACCATGTTTGATGCCAGCGAATCTTTTGATCCTGACGGTTCAATTGTCGAATATGAATGGGACTTCGGCGATCAGACCCCGCCTGCCAGGTATCCGAATTCCAAGGCGGTACATTCGTACGCCAAACCGGGAAACTACACAGTGACACTGACTGTCAGAGACAACACAGGATTGCCCGGGGGAATTGACACAGACACGGTTCCTGTAATGGTAAACTTTCCTCCCGTGGCAGATGCCGGAGAAAATATGATCCGTTGCATCGGGCAGGTCATTTTTGACGGGACAGGGTCCAAAGACCCGGACGGAAATATCATTGCTTATAAATGGGATTTCGGAGATGGCAAAACTGGAGAAGGAGGTCGTCCGGTTCATATTTATGAATCCTCGGGTGTTTACAATGTCATGCTGACACTCACCGACAATTCAGGAACTGGGACAAGCAAGGATTCCGACACAGTGATTGTTGAGATAAACAGTCCGCCTGTCATGGATATCGGGAAAGAAATGATGTCAACCTGTCCTCACAGGCCCACTCCGTTTGATGCGTCTGCCTCTTATGATTCCAACGACGATCCCATATCTTTTGACTGGGACTTCGGTGACGGAGAAAATGGAACAGGAAGGACTGTGACGCATATTTACAAACGCCCGGGACAATTTGTCGTCAAGGCAACCGGCAGTGACGGAAGGGAAATGGTGTGTTCCCATGGCACAGCTTCAATGGTGGTTATTGTCAATGATTCTCCGATCGCCGATGCCGGCCCTGACCAGCTCGTTAATCCGGGGGAAAAAGTCTCATTCGACGCTTCCGGCTCAACAGACTCCGACGGAAAAATAGCGGAATATCTATGGAATTTTAACGACGGAACTGCGGGAAAAGGGGTAAACATCCGACATGTCTATACTACCCCGGGAAGGTATGACGTGAGACTGACGATTCAGGATGATTCCGGTCTGATTTGCAATGAAGCTTCAGATGAAATGACAGTGACGGTCAATGCTCCGCCAATTGCGGATGCAGGTCCTGACCAGACAGACATCTGTTCCGGAACAGTTCAGTTTGACGGAACACGTTCCCGTGATTCAGACGGATCAATAATTTCTTATGAATGGGATTTCGGAGACGGCTCGCCGATAGGTGCCGGCCCGAGTCCGTCACACATCTATGCAAAACCAGGCAGCTATAATGTTATGCTGATGGTCACAGATGATTCAAAACTTGAGTCCGGAAAAACTGCCGATACGATGAATTTGGTCATCAATGATCCGCCTGTGGCAAGAATTCAGGCTAAGGATACAGCCTGCCCGGGTGTGCCAGTAAAGGTGAGTGCCAAGGACTCGTATGATTCAGACGGGCATATCACCGTTTATGAATGGGATTTCGGAGACGGTTCGTCCAAGGTCAGAGGAAGAAATGCTTCCCATGTGTACAGGAAATCAGGGAAATATACTGTCACTCTGACTGTCACCGACAATTCGGGCAGCGTGTGCGGAATCGGCACCATGACATATATGATTGCCGTAAACACACCGCCTGTTGCAGAGGCCGGAGATGACATGGTGACTTGTATCCGGACAACGGATTGTTCTGTAACGCTTGATGCCGGCAATTCCCGCGATGAAGACGGTGATATTCTGACATACTACTGGAATTTCGGCGACGGCACCAGAAAGAAAGGGATTCATGTGCAGCATGTCTATAAGAACCCCGGAACGTACACGGTTACGCTGATCGTAGCGGATGATACGGGGACAACCTGTAATCAGGATACAGACACGCTGAAAATAACGGCAAATGCTCCGCCCGATGTTGAACTTAAAAAGGGAAAACAGGCCAGATAGCCGGCCAAACTGCAATGATCTCCGAGATTTCAAAAATCTCGGAGGTCTGCCGCTTTATTTGACATAAG
>JAOZLU010000978.1 GCA_029934695.1 Desulfobacterales bacterium
CACACGAAAAAAAACCGACATCCTTTTATTTTTTACCACGAAACACACGAAAAAAGCCGACATCCTTTTATTTTTTACCACGAAACACACGAAAAAAACCGGTTTTCTTTCATTTTTTTACCATGCCTTTCGTGGTTTGTATATATAAAGAAACACCTTCCGTGTGTTTCGTGTGTTTCGTGTGTTTCGTGGTTTATCTGATCCATCCGCAATATCTTCAACCGTCATGTTGTCAAGCCACAAATGTCTTTCTGCTGTATAATCACCGCTGCCGGACTCATATTGCTGAAAAAACCGTATCATTGCGACAGGCCCCATCTCACGATTCAATATTTCAATTCCCATCTGACGTATCTGATACAGATTTATAAATTCTGCTTTCATTTGATATCACCTCCGTCAGCCAATATAAAGGGTTTGCTGTTCTGACATTCAGTTTTTCCTTTTCTCTTCCCGTCAATCTGAGCAGCTTGTCGTCAGTTGTCAGAAAATAATCAGCATCTCCGCTCTCCGAGCAGGCTATGTGCATTGCATCAAAAGACTTGAATCCGAGTTTTTCAGGCTGGCCGGATCGTCTGACTTCATTGTCCCGAATTTTTACTGATTTATGAATATACGATGCCAATCCGGCAAGATGCTGCAGACCTGCTCCATGACATCTTCAAACTCACTGAGGTACAGCGATCCCAGTCCCCGCTGCTGTGACTCATAGTATGCGACTGTATCAAGATGCTCGGTTTCCGCCTCGGGATGAAACTGATAATCTGTCATCGCAGAAGCCCCCGCGCTTTTTCCCTGACTGTTTCCGCTGAAACCGGTCTCACGTCACCCCGGTCAAGCTCACGGGCACGCCGGTCAGCCTCGGCAAGCCAGGATCGGCTGACTTCATCCTCGGTCAGTGATTCAAGACTGACAAGCAGGCTCCTGGCAAGATGGGCCCGCTCTTCCGGAGACAGACGAAGCATCTCATTTTCAAGTGTTTCCATATTCATAATATATCCTCCGTTCTCGTGTGTAGGCTCTCGACAACTGATTATGCAAATATTCGGCTTTATCTCCTCCGACAGAGGAATTCTCGCCATCAGGTTCCCTCAATCATACTCAAGAAACCACTTCATGGCATTTCTTTCCAGTTTCAGATCGGAAATCATGTCAGATACGGATATTTCATCCAAATCGAACACCTCCTCCAAATGTATTTCCACATTCAGAATGAGTTTCATGGCATCATTCTTATGCAGGTTCCGATGTGCCTGTTCAAAATCTTTGCGGATTGCATTTCGGAATGAGGGTTTCGGCTTTTTCAGAAACCGCCCCAGTCGCTGCTGCCATGCCCTGATCTCTTTCTTCCAATGGCTGCGGAATTGTCGGATCCGGGGAAAAAGCAGGGCAAGTTCTGCCAGATATGTGTGGATGATCAGCATTTCCCACACGCCTTCAAAGTCAGGTATCTGCGGCATATCCAAAAGGTTCCTTGCTGCCTGATCAAGACTGATTTCTCCGGTCTGAAACCTGATCAGCACACGCTCAACGCTTGATCGTGTCAGGAGATTCATTAGGTTTCTCCTCAATTTATTATTTCATGTCTTCCGAAATGTTATTTGAAGATTTCACATTTTCTTTGCAGACAAAACCTGTGAGCCATGATTTCAACTCTCTGTACATAAGTTGCAGATTCTGCATGATTTCAGGCTTTGCGCCCCTTTGTGTTCTTTGCGGGTAAAAAGGTGTGCAAGGCTGATTCAGGCCTCCCCTAAAAGCGTTAATCGCCCCAGGGGTAAACATCCTGAGCACGATATTGAAAAAGATTATCCCGAATC
>JAOZLU010000979.1 GCA_029934695.1 Desulfobacterales bacterium
TAAATCTGTCGTAATCCTTGTATTTGCGGCTTTTGGGAACAGGATGCTTCCAGGTGTCTCGGAGAATCATCAGAAACATGCCCCCTATTGTAAAATAGATGGCTACAAGCACGGAAAGTTCAAACGCTATTGGCACAATATTGGGTACGGACAGAATGGGTTTGGCGGAGACTGGCAGAATCCAGTCGAGTGCCATCTTCGTGATGATCAGCACGGCGAGACCAAACCCGGCAAAGGCTCCGGCCAGAGTCGCAAAAGGCACCCGGCTTTGCGGATTACCGAGGGCATGATCAATTTCGTGTCTCGGACACGGCGTATGCGTGGTTATCTGATCGAATCCCCGGTTTCTCAATTCTTTGATGGCAGCACAGGTATCATCAAGATACTCAAAGGTTGCCCAGGCTCCTGAAAATTTCTTCCTCATTTTTTCTTCCTGAATGGTGGTGTAAGCGTTTCCTTCATTTCGGAGATGGCGATGGAAGGCATAATTTTCACAAATATAAAAAACCACATGAAGAACCAGCCAAAACTCCCGATGGTGATCCAAATCTCCGCCCATTCAAACTGGTAACTCCCCCAGGCAAACGGAGCGAACCCATGGGCCAGGGAAGTGCCGACAATAACATAGCGTTCCAGCCACATGCCCACGTTAACCAGCAAAGAGATGACAAACAGGGCGGGAATGCTGGTCCGAATCTTTTTGATAAAGAATGCAAGCGGCACAATGCAGTTGCAGGTGACCATCACCCAGAAAAAGGAGCTCATCTCTCCGAAGGGGCGAAACCAGAAGAGCGCTCTCTCATATTTCGCTCCGCTGTAGTAGGCCATAAAAAATTCGACGATGTAAGCGTAGGTGACAATCAGACTGGTAAAAATGATCATCTTGGCCATGCCTTCCAGATCCTTGACCTTGATAATCTCCTTAAAACCGGGAAAGGCCCGGCGCAATGGAATCATTATCGTCAAAACCATAGCGCAACCGGAAAAGATGGCCCCGGCCACAAAATAGGGTGCGAAGATGGTCGAATGCCACCCGGGAAGACTGGACATGGCAAAATCCCAGGACACAATCGAGTGAACGGAAAAAACCAGCGGGGTGGCAATGGCGGCGAAAAGCAGATAACCCCGCATATAATGCAGCCATTGGTGGTTGGTTCCTCTGAAACAGAGGGCCGGAATACTGTAAAGCATACGTTTCAGCCCCTTGGACTCATCGCGCACAGCCGCGAGATCAGGGATAAGCCCCAGAATAAAAAAAGCCATGGACACGGACACATAAGTGGAGATGGCGAAAACATCCCAGAGCAGGGGGGATTTAAAATTCACCCACAAGTCGCGTTGGTTGGGATACGGCATGAGCCAGTAAGCAAACCAGACACGCCCCAGATGAATCAGGGGAAACAGCCCCGCTGTCATCACCGCGAAAACCGTCATGGCTTCGGAGGCCCGGTAGATGGAATTACGGAAGGGTGCTCTTACGAGATAAAGCACCGCTGAAATCAGGGTTCCGGCATGACCGATTCCGATCCAGAAAACAAAATTGGTGATATAAACTCCCCAGGCAATGGGGTGGTTGATACCGCTCCATTCCAGGCCGTGCCGGATCTGAATGGCCCACGCAAAGATTCCCATGCTCAGTGCCCCGAAAATCAGAACCATGCTGGCCATCCAGGACTTCCCGGGCGGTTCCATGGAGCTTACAACTTTGTCATTGATATTTCCATACGTGAGCTGATTCAATTGGCCTCCAATTCTTTAAAATTACAAATCTCAAAATACAAATTCCAAATAAATTCCAAATCTCAAAATACAAATTCCA
>JAOZLU010000384.1 GCA_029934695.1 Desulfobacterales bacterium
CATGGTGAATATCAGGGCAGAGAAAGCAAAGCGGAAATTATTGTCGAAGACGGCAAAGTTGTAAGAATAAATAAATATTGAGAAGGTAAAAGGGCGCAGACCTCTTGAAGCAGGCGAACTGAGAAATTTTGAAAATTTTGTTGCGCACAAAGCCGACGATATTGTGCAAAAGTGGATAGAGTACTTCGTTTTGCGTAAGAAAATCAAATTTGAAAGAATTACAAGAAGGATAAAATAATCATGCATGACAACAGACTTGCCGATGATGCAGTGACTGACATAACTGAGGCGGAGTATGTTCCACCTTACAAGATACGTCTGTGGTTCAGCGATGATGTCGAACAATTAGTTGATTTTGAACAATTTTTGGGGAAATCGGATCACCCCGAAATCAGGAAGTATCTGAATACGGATTTGTTCAAAAATTTTTCCATCGCTCATGGCCGCCTGGACTGGAACGATTATGACCTGTGCTTTCCCGTTCAGGATTTATACGAGGGGACAATAATAAAAACGCCGACTGTCTCATCCGCGTGGGCAGACGCTTAGACGCTTATTTTGCGGGCAGGAGGGCATGGCTTGACATTAACGGGATATGGGATGAGTATGCGATTGTTCTGCCGGACGATCCTCAGAGTGATGTTCCAGGTATTATTGTGAGTGCCAGACCTGACGATTCATATTGGAGTCATATCACTGTGACGGTTTCTGGTGATCAGCCGGTTTCCGAACCCGGAGTGACCCTCTCCCAATTTTACAACTACTCTCACGATATTTCCATGACCTCCGGGGATGACCGTCTCTGGACCGGAACTCGCCAGTGCAAATATGACCTGAGTGTCATCGAAGTTGCGGCGGCCTCCGAATCCGGCTCGAGCCGCTCAGTCAGCCCTTTTGAAATTTATTACAATTCAGAATCCCGTTACCAGTGTATGAACGGCGAACTTGAGATGGTGCTTTATCAGGGCGGAACCTTCATGGTCACCCAAAGCTCCGCCCCCGCTCCCCCGAACGGCGATCTGGTACAGGTGGGATACACTTGGGGGCTCGGATTTTCGGATCACATAGGCACGGACTTTGAGATAAGCCTTGACATAAAGCTTCACGATAAACAGCCTGAGGGTCTTGCCGTCATGCAGATGAATCTCTGGGGATGGGATTCGGAAAGCAGAATATGGGAACTTATCCCGGGTGGCGAAAATAACGGTCTTGATTTTTTTGAGACACACGTCGGTTTCCCCGAACATAGCTCCTACGCCCTGTTTGCGCCCCCAAGCGACGACACAACCCCTCCGGACCCGGTAACCGACTTTCAGGCGGTTTGCGGAACATCGAACATCAAACATCGAACCTGTCTGTAAAAACAAGCCTCAAACAGGGAGCATAAGAATGAAGTTTAAAATAACCATCAACAAAAAAATCAACATCCTTATCATTACGGGCTTACTGCTGCTTGGCGGATTGGCAATCGGCATGTCCACTTATTCTTTAAAGAAAACAGGCCGGGAGGAAATCAGATATTTTAAAACCGCCATGATGGCGGAAAAGAAAAAGACGCTGAGGGATTTGGTGCAGAACGCCTATACTATTATTGAAAGCAATTATAAAGATGCTAATGATCTGGAAAAGCTGGCTGAATCGTATCAGGGAAATCTTAAAAATATTACTGATGTGGCTTACAGCGTCATTGAAGCAGCTTATAAAATGGAAGGTCTGTCAGAGTCTCAGAAAAAGGAGATCGCCTTAGCTTCCGTAAGAAATATGCGATATAATGAAAACAGGGACTGCGTCCGGATCACAGACACAAAATCCCAGATGGTCATGCATCCCATGGAGCCTGCGTTGGATGGCAAAAATATGTCCGGTGTCAGAGACCCCGCGGGCAAGAAACCGTTTGCTGAGATGGTGGGGGTTTGCAGGTCAGATGGTGAAGGTGCTGTCGCTTATCTGGAAACCAGGGCCGGAGCGGACAAACCCATTCCCAAATTATCTTATGTGAAGCTTTTCAAACCTTGGGACTGGGTTGTCGGAGCGGATATTTACCTTGAAGTAGCGGAAGAGGTACTCAAAAAAAAGACCAGGGCCATTATCAACACATTGAGATACGGGGTCGAAAATAAAGACTATTTTTATATATTCAGCTCAGAAACCGGAAAAATGCTCCAGCACCCCAAAGCAGATATTATTGGAACAGATGTAAGCGACCCTGTTTATACGGACCCTTCCGGCAAGCGTATATTACAGGAGCAGCTGAAAATCGCCCAGAGCCAGGGAGAGGGCTTCTCCGAATACAAATGGCCCAGACTGGAAGAGGAGCAGCCCGTCTCCAAAATGACCTTTCTGAAAGTATTCAAAGAATGGAAATGGGTGGTTGCCACAGGCGTCTATATAGATGATATGGAAAGGGCCATCGCACTCAAGGAAAAAGATGTTGCTGATGAGGTTTTATCTCAGATCATTCAATTCAGTGTGCTGATCATTGCTGTTCTTATATGTTATATAATCATCAGTTCTGTTTTTATATCAAAGCATATTGTCAGTCCCATCAGAAGTATCATTGACATGGTCAGGGACATCGCCAAGGGCGAAGGGGACCTTACGAAACGAATTGTCACCAAGTCCGGAGGCGAGATTGAGGAACTCGCGAGCTGGTTTAACATTTTTATGGACAAACTCCAAAATATGATTGCACAGATCAGCGGGGAGGTCGGCAATGTAAACGCATCATCAGGCCAGTTGTCGCTGATTTCTGATGATATGGTTGCCAAGGCGGATCAGATGCTCGTTCGTTCGGACAATGCAGCGAGGGGCACTGAACAGACTTCGGCCCATATCAAAAGCATGGCTGTCGCGGCCGAACAGGTCAGCGCACAGGTCGCGTCGGTCGCTTCCGCGTCTGAAAAAATTTTTAAGAAAATGAAGGATATCGGGAGCGCGACCGAAAATGTCTCGGATAATGTGAATGTGGTTGCTGCGGCCATAGAGCAGATTTCAGGTTCGGTCAGTACTGTTGCGATTTCAATTGAGGAAATGTATGCGTCCCTGAACGAGGTGGCAAAAAATTCGGGAAGAGGTGCCCACGTTACCAGCGAGGCCGCTGAAAAAGCGGATCATACTTCCGGAATCGTGAATACGCTGGGGGAGGCTGCCAATGAGATCGGTGAGGTGGTGGATCTGATTAATGGCATAGCCTCGCAGACCAACCTGTTGGCCCTTAACGCAACCATCGAGGCTGCTGGCGCGGGGGAAGCCGGCAAAGGGTTTGCGGTTGTGGCCAACGAGGTCAAGGAACTGGCCAGACAGACGGGCAGAGCCACTGAGGTCATCCGGGAGAAGGTGAAAAGTATGCAGAAAAACACCGGGGCCGCTGTAAACGCCATTGAAGTTATCGTCAATGTTATCGGAGAGATCAACACCATCATGGGAACCATTGCCTCGGCAGTGGAAGAGCAGACCGCATCCACCAACGAAATTTCCAAGAGCATCACCGAAACCGCATCCAGTGCCAACTCGGTCTCAGCAAATGTCCAGGAGGCTGCACAGCGGGCAGAGGAAACTTCGAATAATCTTCATGAAGCTGTCCAGTTGGGGCTGGAAGTTTCCAAAAAAATGGAAGAGGTGTCAATGGCGGCTGTCCTTATTGCCAGGGACGCGGCCGAAGCTTCCAGCGGAACCGACACCGTGTCTGAGAATGTTTCCGGTGTGAATGAAGCTGCCCGGATCACTTCTCAGGACGCGGCCCGGACCAGGGTGCAGGCTGAGGACCTTGCCAAACTCGCTGGAAAATTGCAGAAAATTGTGGAGCAGTTTAAAATTTCAGCAGAAACATGCTTGAAAAATGCCGCTGACAATGGTAGCTTCCAATCAGATACAGATAAAGGCAGGGCAGAGGCTGAAGATATCACCGACCTTGCCAGACAATTGGAAAAAATTATTCAGCAGATAAAATAATTATGAATTATGAATTACGATTTCATAATAATCAATGCTTGCCAAATATTTATCAGCACACAGTTGAGCCTTCAGTACCGCTGATAACTGCTATTAGGAGAAAGGTGTTATGAAAATTCTTATTGTGGATGATCAGCCGACAGTAAGGAAAGCTTTGTCTTTGATTTTAAGAAGATTGGGTTTTACGGATCTGGTGGAAGCGGAAGATGGATATGAGGCATTGAGCCATCTCAGGAAAATTAAATTCAACCTGATTATCTCAGATGTCCACATGCCTGCCCCGCTTCCCGGGGTGCCGGCAAAGTCCGGTATTGATCTGTTGGAGGCGGTGAGACTGGACAGCGATTTAAAAGGAATTCCTTTTTTGATTGTCAGCACCGATTCTGAAATGAAAACCGTTGTAAAAGCAATGCAAAGCGGGGTCAACGGATATATTATAAAGCCCTTTACCGAAAAAGCGGTCAAAGAAAAGCTGGAGATGCTGAAGTTTAAAATCAGTGAACCAAAAGATTTGCCTGAACCCGCGCCCAAGCCTGAACCAGTTGCTCCGGCCGATAAAAGCGCAGATGATGATTTTCTCAGAACAACATTTTAGAATTATGAATGGTGAATTATAAATTGTGAATTCACCATTCACAATTCATCTTAGGATAAATGTCATATTGAACGAAAATCTGAAAATACTGGTTGTGGACAGCGAAGAGGCCGCGCGTGGCCTTATCTCTGAAATCGCAGGGGACATTTCCGGTGCAGAGGTGATTGACACTGCTGCCAACGGCAGGATTGCCCTCGCAAAACTGCGGCGGTTTCCTGTGGATCTGATTCTGCTGGATCTGAAGATTCCGGAAATGAGGGAGCTGGACACAATGAAAAGGATCAGAAGAGGCTACCGCGGCACAGATGTGATGATTGTAAGCGGGGTTGAGGGTTGTGTGGATGAAATTGTGGGTGCATTGGAACTGGGAGCCATTGATTTTATCCCAAAGCCGGCTGATGACAACGAAAACAGCATCCGGGAATTCCGGCTCCGGCTTATGACCATTATTGGCCTGCTCCGGTCCCGCCGGAATTTCCATAAGGCAAAGTGTCTTGGAAATCAGGAGGCATCCGGGGCCATCGGAGTGACATCCGGCCTCCGGGAAACGGTTGCAGCAAGACGTTTTGACAAAAAACACTCCCTGCCTGTTCCTAAACACGAAAAGCGGGATACCTGTCTTTCTGTGTTTCCCCCCAGAATTGAAGTCGTGGCCATTGCCGTATCCACCGGAGGCCCCAATGCCCTGGCCAGGGTTATTCCCCGATTACCCGGTAATCTGGGGGTGCCGATACTCATTGTCCAGCATATGCCACCCTCGTTTACCACCTCTCTGGCTGGCAGCCTGAATGCAAAATCAGCCATTAAGGTCAAGGAAGCGACTGACGGTGAAGAGGTTCTGCCGAATATTGCATATATCGCCCCGGGCGGCAGGCATACGCTTGTCCGGGTGCGGAAAAACCCGGATATTATGCCTGTCCGAAGGTTTATCCGACTGAACAGCGATCCCCCTGAAAACAGCGTGCGTCCCTCGGCAGATGTGTTATTCCGATCTTTGACAGAAGCTTATGAGGGGAATATCCTGCCAGTTATTATGACTGGCATGGGAAACGATGGGATGAAAGGAATCCTTGCTATGAAACGCAAAGGCTGTTATTGTCTGTCTCAGACTGCGGATACCTGTACGGTCTATGGGATGCCGCGCTCGGTTGATGAGGCGGCCCTTTCTGATGAAAAAGTGCCCCTTGAACGATTGGCAGACCGAATCATCAGTATCATACAGGGTGATGTTTGATGTTTGATGTTTGATGTTTGATGTTTGATGTTTGATGTTTGATGTTTGATGTTTGATGTTTGATGTTCCAATAATGAATTGAACAGTGGCAACTGGCCATTATCCTTAATGAGACAGGAAAAAAATAATGCCCCTTCGCATCAAGGTTGAAGAATTTAAGTTACTTCGGGACTTTATCGAAATGGAATGCGGCGTTCTGCTGGGGGACGAAAAGGCGTACCTGATCGAAAATCGCCTGTCCAAGCTGGTTGTGAAAAGCGGATGCAGGACCTTTGGTGAATTTTATCTGAGGCTCAGGAACGCCCCGCGGACAGACGAACTCCGAGCGTCGGTGGTTGATGCCATTACCACCCACGAGACCCTGTGGTTCCGTGATCAGCATCCGTTTAAGATTCTTGAGGCCTGTGTGCTGCCGGAATTCCAGAACGCTATCAAAGCGGGAAAACGCGCTGGTATGAAAATATGGTCAGCAGCCTGTGCCACCGGACAGGAACCTTATTCCATTGCCATGACGGTCTTGGATTTCTGCCTCAGATCCGGTCATAAAGAGGATTTTTGTCACAGGCTGGCCAACATACTTGCCACTGATGTTTCCGCTGCTGTTCTTTCTGTGGCCGAATCCGGCAGATATGACTCCAACGCCATGACCCGGGGATTGTCGCCCGCGTATCTTGACCGCTATTTCAGAAAAGAAGACAACGCGTGGATACTCGACCCTCAGATAAAAAAGATGGTGACTTTCAGGCAGTTCAATCTGAAAGACCCGGTTGCCGGAATCATTGGTCCGTTTGACATCATATTCCTTCGTAATGTCATCATTTATTTTTCAGAATCCTTTAAAAAAGTTTTGCTTGCCCGGGTTGCCAGCCTTCTCAACCCCGGGGGATATTTGTTTTTAGGCACTGGTGAAACTGTCGGCGGGTATAGCGGGGCCTTTGATCTTCTGGAACATGAGGGGACGATATTCTATCGTATAAAAACCTGATTTTTTGCAGGGCAGTTTACCCGGGTGCAATTTGAAAAATTGCACTGCAAACAAGGGCTGCTTTGCAATTTGGCCTGGTATGCAACCATTACATTATGGTTTTTATGAT
>JAOZLU010000980.1 GCA_029934695.1 Desulfobacterales bacterium
TGGGGTGTATGGGCCGCCGGATGTGGTGGAATATTCGATTTCATAACCGCCGGTGCCGCTGGTGTAAGTGATCTTTTTCCATGTCAGCGGGACACTTGTTTCCCCGGGTGTACCGGGTGCAAGGTTTGTCGGAGCCACAGTCTGGGAGCTTTCCCAATCGCCGCCGCTCTGCCTTGAGTTCAGGAACGTGCGTAAGGCTTCGTCAGTTGTGTGAAGGGCGTTCCGGTGAAGATACAGCTCACCCGCCTCCAAACTCGTAAGATTCTGAATCGCTGTGGGGATGCTTCCGCTCAACTGATTGGCACTCAGGTAAAGATATTTCATGTTTGTGAGGCCGCCCAACTCTGGCGGAATGCCTCCGCTCAACTGATTATCCTGCAAGTTCAGTTGTATCAGATTTTGCAGGCCCCCCAGTTCCGGCGGGATGCTCCCTGTCAGTTGATTGATTCCCATACTAAGATGAATCAGAGCGGACAAGTTGCCCAGTTCCGGCGGGATGCTCCCCGTCAACTGATTGTTATGCATAAGAAGCATGGTCAGCCCGGTCAGATTAACCAATTCCGGGATGCTCCCCGATAACTGATTGTTATGCAGAAAAAGTACAGTCAGTCCGGTCAGGCTGCCCAGTTCTGAAGGGATGGTTCCTGTCAGTTGATTGTTGTTCAGATGAAGAACCGTCAGATTCGTCAGGTTGCCCAATTCCGAGGGGATGGTTCCGCTTAATTGATTATGTTGCAAAATCAGTTCGGTCAATTTCGCCAGATTCCCCAGTTCCGGGGGGATGGCTCCGCTTAACTGGTTTCTTGACAAAGAGAGCTTCTCCATCTTCGTCAGGGAACCCAGCTCCTTTGGAATTGTTCCTGTCAATGCGTTGGAAAACAGATAAAGGCGGGTCAGCTTCGTGAGGCTTCCCAACGCAGCGGGGATGCTTCCGCTCAATTCGTTGGAAAACAGATAAAAAAACTTCACATTGCTGAGGTTGCCCAGTTCCCGCGGGATACTTCCCGTCAGCTGATTATACTGCAACCCGAAATCTATCAGATTACTGAGGTTGCCCAGTTCTTTCGGGATGTTCCCTGTCAACTGGTTGGAAAACAGGCCGAGGTAAGTCAGATTGCCGAGGTTGCCCAACTCTGCAGGGATGCTCCCGCTTAACTGGTTCTGAGATAAATAAAGACTCGTCAAATTACTGAGGCTGCCCAACTCCCGCGGAACACTTCCCGTCAACTCGTTGATATGCAATCGAAGGGTTGTCAGATTGCTGAGGTTGCCCAGTTCCCGCGGGATACTTCCCGTCAACTCGTTGGAAAAGAGATAAAGCTTCTGCAAATTCGCAAGCCCGCCCAATTCTGACGGGATGCTCCCTGTCAACTTGTTGGTGTGCAGGGAAAGCACCTGTAAATTTGCAAGGTGCCCCAATTCATAAGGGATGTCGCCTGTCAACTGGTTATCATTCAGATGAAGGATTTCCAAGTTTGTGATGTTGCCCAGTTCCTTCGGAATGTTGCCGCTCAGGCTGTTACGGGTCAGATAGAGGTATTTCAGGTTTGTGATGCTGCCCAGTCCCGGAGGAATCGTTCCTGTCAACTGGTTGCCGTTCAGGGCAAGATGTTCCAGTTGGGACAGGCTGGTTATTTCCGTGGGAATGGTTCCTGTCACCCCGTTGTCGTACAATTTGAGTTCCTCAAGGCTTGCGAGATTCCCAATGGATGCGGGAATTGGCCCTGCAAGATTGTTTTCATGCAGATCAATTTTTGTGACCTGATTTCCCTCGGCATCGCAGGTTATGCCGTACCATCTGCATTCTGTTCCGGGAT
>JAOZLU010000385.1:0-5472 GCA_029934695.1 Desulfobacterales bacterium
ATGGCGGGGTTGGTAGGCAAATAAAGAATAAGTGGCTGTCCAAAAATTTTCCGGATCGCCGGAAATGCCTGGGATTTGCCAATCCCAGCGAGCGGGATCGCCGGAAATGCCTGGGATTTGCCAATCCCAGGCGAGCGGGATCAGGGCCGTCTGCAAAATTGTTTTATGGTAAAGTGTGTAAAAAAACAATTTACAAAATTGTTTTACAGTGATTGATTATGGAAAAATATATTAAAATAGCGGGTTTCCTGCTTTTTGTCGTATTGCTGGCAGGATGTGGGAAAAAAGAGGTCCTGTTTGCAGGAAAAACAATGGGCACAACCTATCATATAAAAGTTGTCACCGGTTATTTCAATGATGCTTCCCATCTCAGAGATAAAATTATCAGACGGCTTGAAGAGATCAACAGGAGCATGTCCACTTATATGAAAGACAGTGAAATCAGCAGATTCAATGCAATGAAAAGCACGGAAGAAAAATTTTATATTTCAGATGATTTTTTGCAGGTGATGATTGCAGCGAGATATCTGCACGAAATTACAGACGGGGCCTGGGACGGTACCATAAAACCGCTGATAAATCTTTGGGGGTTTGGAAATTCGGAAGGGAAAAATCATGTTCCTCAGGCGGAAGAGATCAATGCACTTTTGGCGGATACCGGGTTTGATCAGATTGACATTTCAGGAGCCGGATATCTTAAAAAAAAGAACCCTGCCATATCCCTTGATCTTGCTTCCATTGCAAAGGGGTATGGTGTTGATCAGGTGGCAAAACTGATTGAAACGAACAGATTCAGGGATTTTCTTGTGGAGATCGGCGGGGAAGTCCGTGCTTCAGGTTTCAGAAAGGATGGCAGGCACTGGCGAGTCGGCATCAACATGCCCAGCCCCAAAGCAGCTTATAATGAGGTTTACAAAGCAGTGAATCTTCATGACAGAGCGTTTGCAACAAGCGGTGATTACAGAATTTTTTTTGAAGCAGATGACAAACGCTATTCCCACATACTGGACCCGGCCACCGGGTATCCTGTCATAAACAGGGTGGTCAGCACATCTGTGATGGCACCGACCTGCATATTGGCAGACGGGCTTGCAACCGCTCTCATGGTTTCAGGTCATGAAAGGGGCATTGAACTGGCCAACCGGCTCGCTGATACTGAGTGCCTGATTGTTGTTCAGGAAAAAGACGGCGCGTTCACAGATTATTATTCAAAAGAATTTGAAAAGTTCAAAGTTCAAAGTTCAAAGTAAGGAATAATTGGATTTCCTGTTATTCCTGTACATCAGGTTCTCCCAGGATCTGCCTCTGTTGCACCATATCCAACTGATCCACCAGTGCTTTCAATTTCATACGCGCCTCCTGATCGCGTGTCTCAGACAAGCGCAGCATCATTTCCTCACAAGTCTCTCTTTCAGACGGCTCCCATCCGTAAGCTTTGGCGTGAACAACCATCAGTTTCACAGACAAGTCTATCCATTCTTTGGAGGACAGTTCCCGGAGCCGGTAAATGTCCATATCCCGCCAGAGGTCCGCGTAATTCTTTTCAAAATAGGGTGTCTCAGTTCCTTTGACCATTTTGATCCGATCATAATCTTCATGCTGAACTTGCAGAAAAAAATCATCGGTAAAGGCAAAAACAGGATAAAATCCGGCAACAGGTGTTTCAGGAGCAAATATCCGGTGCAATATCTGATAGCTTTTTTTGCGGGAATCAACACGGATCTGGGCAATGGATTCCGCTTCATCAAACAAAGCCACCCATCCCTTAAACCCCATTTTCTGAAAAAGCCGGCCCAGGCCGAAGAGCATTCCCAGATAAGGCTCCCATCCCCGACACCTCAGTGAGGCATCTTTGTAAAAGAAGACTTTCCGGTACCTGAAGGCAGGCCTCAGGCTATGGACCGGAACGGCTTCACCCTTCAGCGCACGAGCCAGCAGATAGGGGAACTCGTCAGGATGAAACGCTGCATGTTTTTTCAATTGTCTCTCTCTCCTGGAAAGAGGAACTGTATCCCGGGCAAGGGCGGTCAGAACGCACTTGAACAAGTGGGGAATTTCATCTGAAAGAATGTCAGGGAAACGGTCTTCCAGCCCTTCATTCCCTTCCGGCCGTCCGTAATAGTCAGGCGGGTTTGCCCAGGATTCCAGGCGATTGACAAGGGAGGTTTCCATGTCCGGAAATCGGATATGGGCAACAAGTGCGCGGTAAACCTGCTGAAAATCATGGAAAGGGGTTTCCCTGGGATCAAGATTGATATGGCTTGTGACAAAGCCCTGTCGGAGCGCCTCCTGACGGATATAGGTGAGGCTGTGTGATTTGCCCTGACCATAAGGCCCGCAGATGCAAAGATAGGCGGGCATATTTTTATCCAAAGCCTCTGCCCCCTGCTCAAATATCCGGCTCAGACGTGCTTCACCGACAGTCAGCAGTCGGACACTGAGGGGGTCAAAAAGGCCCGCCCGCAATCGTTCCACTGCCTGCCTAAGTTCAAAATTACCTGCAAGGTCAACTGCCTCCAGAAAATCGGAATCATTCATAAAATTATGGCAAAGAAGCCCCTGAATTTTGAAGCATTCAGGGAAAAAACCGCCATCCTCCTTTCATCCGTGATAAAAGTAATTAAACCAATTTATTATCTTAATACATGGGGAACTCAGAATGGTCAAGATAAAATCGGCAATAAAGCATATAAAAACATAAAAAAAATCAGCAGACCAGGAATATACCTGTTTCAATCTGGCCCGGAGGACAGGGCAGAAACTTCTTAAATTGATGGCATCCTGCAACGGTGCTTTAAAAGTGCCAGAGCAAAAGCGGGGGATAAGCATTCTGAAAAAATAATCTGTACACTTAAACAGACACCTGATGCCGACATCAGCACTCCTGTGAAAGTGTCGGATGCCAATAAAAAACAAATTATTTAAGGAGGCAACAATGTCCAAAAAACAGATAACGCCCTGATGCCTCCGTGCCGGACGGGGTTTGCAACCCCGTCCGTGGCGTTCCTGCAGTATCTTTTGCCGGACGGGTTTGCAGCAAATTTCTTTGACACAAATGATTTTATCATATAAAAGACAGAATCTGTTCTTTTTCTGCCCAGCCTGAATTATCAAATTCGGGCCGGATTTGAAATAAGAGCAGACCGCTGACATACAAGGGAGCCGGAATTGAAAATTCCCACCTGCTGAAAATCAGTAAACTACATAGTTCTACAAGGGAAAAGGGACTGAACGGTTGGATTCAGCAGAGAACACAAAGCAGAATTTAAAAAATAAAATATCTGATAATACAAAATAATTAAACGAGGAGAAAATATGGCTCGCATACTGGTTATAGATGATGATCCCATGATAACGAAACTTCTTCACTCAGTATTTGAAAATGCAGGACACAAGGTAACGGAAGCCTCCGACGGCAAAATAGGCATAAAACTTTACAGGCAAGATCCTTTTGATCTTATCATCCTGGATCTTGTTATGCCGGAAAAGGAAGGCATCGAAACCATCATGGAACTCAGATGTGACTTTCCGGATGTCAGGATTATTGCCATTACCGGAGGCGTCAGAGGTGAAACAGACGTGTTGCTAACTGCGGCCAAGGATCTGGGGGCTTTGTCTGCGTTTAAAAAACCGCTTTATTCGGAGGATATACTTAAAGCTGCGGAAGAGATTCTTAAAGAAGATTAGCGGATTTTTTAATGACGCCGCACACAGGCCCACTCTTCCGCCTTAACGAAAAAAAAATCTTTCCGGCGGACCGTTGCCTGACTTACGAAAAACCGCCATGTCTTCCCCAACTGGTATAGAGGATGCCCGTGAGACCCAGCTATTCGGCATAAGCATCCTTTACCTGTTGATATTTCTGGAATACGGAGACTTCCGAATACCATGCAATATCGCCCAATTATCATTCTGTCTCAACTCTGTCAGCCATGTAATGCTGATAATTGTCCGGGTGCAGTCATGCTCCGGAGTGAGCGGCTCATCAAATCCTTTCTCTCACCAAGATAGAGCTTTTAAGAAAATGTCTGTCGCTCCGGAGCTCCGGACAATGGGAAAAGTGCAAACTGACAAATAAAGGATGCCACAAAAAATCAGCAGATTTCATTTCTTAAAATTGCCTGCCTGTTGAAAAAGACTTGACAAAATAAAATCGAACATGCTACAGAAAAAATTGACTGAGCGTTCGTTCAGATATATGATTGATAATCAGATTCAGGTGGCGTTTGGCATGAAAAGGGAGGGTTCAGACAGAAACTTCCCTCAAATTTTTTTCTTCAGGCCATATCAGAAGGCTATAAAATAATGGAAAATATTTATATCACCAAGTTGTGGATTAATAAAGTAAGGCACTTGGAAAATATAAACATCCTGCTTTCAACTGATAAAAGAAAGCACCTGATCCTGACGGGCAAAAACGGGAGTGGGAAGACATCCGTTCTGATAGAGATTAAAAACCATATAGCAACTATTGAAAGTGGCAAATTAAAAGCTTTAAATCGTCAGATGGAGGTTAAAAACCGTGTGGCATCTGCTATAAGAGGCGAATCAAAAATTTTAAATCGGCAACTTGCACTAAATCCGGAAATTACTATAAGCTTTAATTCTGATACTAAAACTTTGGAATCATCTTATGACAATTATAATTTTATTATAGCGTTTTTTGACGCAACAAGAACCACTGATTTTTCAGTTCCGAGTGGAATAAAGAAAGTATATCTCAAAAATAAATATAAATTGGAGGAACAGCCCGGTACCCAGTTTGTTCAGCATATCGTTAATCTGAAAGCTGACAAGTCATTTGCCAGAGATGACAATGATCTGGAAACGGTAAATACGATTGCAGAAAACAGTTTGAAAGAAATCTTTGAAGATGAAACATTGCGCCTTGAATTTGACAGAAAGAACTATAACTTCAACATTATTCAAAAGGGCAGAGAGACTTATGACTTTCACACGCTGTCGGACGGATACGCTGCAATCCTAAGTATTATTACAGAACTTATCCTGAGAATGGAGAATAATAAAACAAAAAATTACGGTCTTCAAGGCATCGTTTTAATTGACGAAATAGAAGCGCATCTCCATATCGAGCTTCAGAAAAAAGTTTTACCTTTTCTGACAAAATTTTTCCCAAAAATACAGTTCATTATAACAACCCACTCTCCGTTTATCCTCAATTCCATTGATGACGCGGTTATTTATGATTTGGAAAAGAATTTATTGATAAATGAAGATTTATCCGGTTATTCTTACGAGGGAATTGTTGAGAGTTACTTTGATTCAGATAAGCTTTGTGAAATATCCCACACAAAGACACAGAGATCACAGAGAAAAGACAGAAAAACTTTGTGCCACTCTGTGTTCTTTGCGGCTCTGTGTGATTTTTTTTATATCACAGAGAAAAGACAGAAAGGCTTTGTGCCACTCTGTGTTCTTTGCGGCTCTGTGTGATTTTTTTTATATCACAGA
>JAOZLU010000385.1:5572-6869 GCA_029934695.1 Desulfobacterales bacterium
CTCTGTGTTCTTTGCGGCTCTGTGTGATTTTTTTTATATCACAGAGAAAAGACAGAAAAGCTTTGTGAAATATCCCACACAAAGATATTCAAAAAAAGGAGGTCAGCGTTGGATTTTGATTTAACAAAAGAACAGGAAATGATCCGCAAGGAAGTGCGGAAATTTGCCCAGAGTGAAATTGCACCAGTTGCGGCCGAGTTGGATGAGAAAGAAGAATTCTCCGTGAAACTCACAAAAAAAATGGGTGAAATTGGTCTGTTCGGCATGTTTGTATCTGAAAAATATGAAGGTCAGGCCATGGACTATATTTCCTATATTATTGCTGTTGAGGAGATCGCAAGAGTGGATGGTTCCCAGGCAGCAACTGTTGCAGCAGGCAATTCTCTGGGTATCGGTCCATTATATTATTTCGGCAATGAAGAACAAAAGAACAAATATCTTCCGAAACTGTGCAGCGGAGAAGGACTCTGGGGATTCGGTCTGACAGAGCCGACCGCGGGATCTGATGCCGGCGGAAGCAAAACCACCGCAGTGAGGGACGGCAATGAATGGGTGCTGAACGGCTCGAAAATTTTCATCACAAATGCTGCATGTGATCTCACGCTGGGTGTCACGGTTCAGGCGATCACCGCCACAAGGCCCAGTGGCAAACCGGAATACACCTGCTTTATCGTGGAGCCTGGAACCAAAGGCTTCAAAGCAGTTCCCATGCACAAAAAAATGATGTGGCGGTCTTCAAACACTGCTGAACTCTATTTTGATGACGTCAGGGTTCCAAATGAGAACATCCTCGGCAACCCGGGCGACGGTTTTCACCAGATGCTGAAAACGCTCGACGGCGGAAGGCTTTCCATCGGTGCTATGGGACTGGGCGGCGCGCAGGGCGCGTATGAGATGGCCCTGAAATATGCCAAACAGCGGGAACAGTTCGGCCAGCCCATCAGCAAATTTCAGGCAGTGGCATTCAAACTGGCAGACTGCGCCATGGAAATCGAATGCGCCAGAAATCTTCTGTACAAAGCCTGCTGGCTGAGAGACAATAAAAGACCGTTTGAAAGAGAGGCGGCCATGGGAAAACTCTACTGTTCGGAACTGATGGGAAGAGTCGCAAATCACGCGGTTCAGATTCACGGCGGCTACGGCCTGATGAAAGAATATAGCGTGGAACGATTCTACAGAGATCAGAAACTTCTGGATATTGGGGAAGGAACATCCGAAGTTCAGCGGATTGTCATATCAAGGCATATTGGGTGTTAGATGTTGGATGTTGGATGTTTGATGTTTGATGTTTGATGTT
>JAOZLU010000981.1 GCA_029934695.1 Desulfobacterales bacterium
CATAAGTCAATCCCCCAGTTCCGGCGGATGCCACCCGGCACGAACCCAGTTCCGACGGACAGTGACAGCCAGATCGTTATTTGATTTAAGTGCGTTGACCGTGGCACGACCGCAACCTGTCAGGCCGATGATTTCTGTTCCGTCCGCACTCCAGGCGAAATGCTCAGACCATCGCTGTTTCCGAGGATCAAACAGGAGTTCACGCTTTCCTGTCCGGGGGTCGGCATCCTCTGTCTGTGTCCATTTGTGCTGATTGCACAATTCGCATGCCAGACACAGATTGTCTTCTGTGTCTGAACCGCCCTTGACAATCGGGCGGACATGATCAATCTGAAGTCTGCCCAGCACATAATCCTGATGGCACAGGCAGTATTCACAACGATTCCCTGCCCTCTCCCTCACCAGTCCGCGGACATATTCGGTTACAGTCATGCCGGCAACGGTTCCCGCAGATCCCGGCGCACGGCTTCGGCAAGCCCCTCAGATTTCCGAATCTGGCCAATCTGGTAAAGATGGATGAGCACCAGAAGTTCGAATTGTTCGCCAGGAGTCAGCCCCGATACTTTTCCCCGTGACTGAAGCTCGCCCAGCCGTCCGTTCTGAACCGGATCCATTTTCAAGTCCGCCAGTTCCAGAACATCCGCATCGGAAAGGCTTTTCACAGGCGGACAAAGCTCCTGATTCAGCAAAGCCTTCCATGCTGGCCACATCATTGTCAGCGTATCGGCCAGCACGGCCTCAGCATTCCTGTATGTGGCCCGGCCAAAATATCTTACCTGTTCAACCAGACTGTCCGGCAGGTTAAGTGTCAATTG
The DNA here is from genome assembly GCA_029934695.1 of Desulfobacterales bacterium. Classification (GTDB taxonomy): domain Bacteria; phylum Desulfobacterota; class Desulfobacteria; order Desulfobacterales; family 4be13; genus JAOZLU01. The sequence goes on from JAOZLU010000981.1 coordinate 816, forward strand.
TGTCATTATTGAAATTCCTCCTGAATCCCTTTGCAGAATGGAAAATTGAAAAGTTTCATGTCCGGCACTTATTTCTTCTTCCCAAAATAAATGTCTTCCAAAAACTTCAGGGTGAACACATCATCAGCCGGAATTTTCCTGTCAATCTGCTTGAATTTATACAGAATGTCAATTCCCTTTGCCCAGTATTCCTTTTCCATCCATCCGAGGCGTTTTCTGGCCTCACCCAGCCTTGCCAGAAACTTGAACACTTTCAGGGATTCTGTCTGCTGTGTTGCTGATCCGTCATGATAATAATTGCCCACAATGAACTTAGCTGATGCTTCCGGGTTTTTAAAGGATTCTTCCCAGCCCCGCAAGGTCACATCCATGAACTTATGAATGAATTCCGGCTGATTGCGGATCATCGTGTCTGTTGCAAAATAAGCGCCGCTGTAAAAATCATACCCGTATTTGAACCCGGGAATATATGTGGCCTCGTGTCCCATTTCTTCCAAAATCAGGGGTTCCTCATTCAGAAATGCTGTACGCACCTCAACCTCACCTTTGAGAAGCGGCTGAAGATCCCATCGCACCTCAACAGGCCTGACATCTTCATATCCAAGCCCCGCGCTTGCCAGCATAAGCTTTACCATGACCAGCGCTGCCGGGTCACTGTACCCGATTCTTTTTCCCACAAGATGTTCAGGTTTTGTCACTCCCTGTTCTTTTTTGCTGACCAGACACATCGGTGATTTTTGGAACTGGACCGCAATGGCTTTGACAGGCTTTCCTTCGGCCCTGATCTTTATCAGATCATCTCCTTCGGCCACACCAACCAATGCTTTTCCGGAAATGACTTCTTCAACTGGTAACACCCCTTCTTTCCATGGTCTGACGGTAAGATCAATTCCCGCATCTTTGTACCAGCCATGTTCTTTGGCAATCAGAATCCCGGCAAACTGGACCGTTGGCATCCAGTTCAGTTGGACCGTCACGGGCTGAAGCGGCTCTTTGGCA
>JAOZLU010000982.1 GCA_029934695.1 Desulfobacterales bacterium
GGCTTGTCCCCCAGACAACAGCTTCCTGAATGCGGTTCATATGGTTGATAGTTGTATCAAAACTCTGTGCTTCAATACCAAGTTCAGGGTCAATATGTGCTTGAGTCAAGGTTTGGTTATTGTAGCCATCACAAGTGAGGACTTCCCTCATCCGGTTCTGGGGGTTTCCCTTCTTAGGAAACCGACCCGGCGCACAACTGTGATGATCGCAGGCTCTCTGATCTGCCTGCATTCACACGCCTCCGCTTTCAAAGAGTTACGCCCGTCCAATCCTGACACGACTAATCTGTGTCAGGCCGGCTTTACGGACGGAAAACTCATATCCTTATGTGTCTGGGCGTAGATACGGAGAGCGGCAATCATACGCTGTTCATACTCACTGCCCTGGGATCTGAACCATGCGAGCAGGTCAGGGTCTATGTGAATGGTGACCGGCACCGGCTTTTCAGGCATCCGCCATCTGGCCTTGGCAAAAAAGGAGTCATCCAACGGGGGAAGCTCTGTTCTGTCAATGGTCTCATCTGTCAGTGAGTCAACCATATCCCAGTTGGTTTCTGAGGTATTTTTCATATCTGATTCTTTCATGGGTCAGTGCTTTCATTATTGAGATGATACGGATGGTATCATTTCGTTCTGTAAATATGACAACAACAACTCTGCCCTCAAGCATGCCGATTCCGATCCACCGGTCCTCACCATAGTCATATTGATCATCGGGGGCTACAAGCATTGGTGATCTGAACACTTTCCGGGCGTCTCTGAAATCAAAACCGTGTTTGCGGATATTTGTTATGCGTTTTTGTTCATCCCATTCAAATTGCATATGCATATATCAGGTTTCGTTTTGATTGTATTTAAAAAAAAAACACCCCGCAGACCCGGGTGTGAGTCCGGTTCCTCAGTTCCGGGGCGGTTTCCCCGCTTCAGAGTGAGCGAGTTGCTCACAAAGGTGTATCACCATCACCTTTCATTGGAATCATGCAGACAGCTTCCGCATCTCCGACCCGCTCGGCCGATTAAATTGATGCCACAGCTATAGGTAAAAACATCTTTCCTTGCCGGGAGCTTAATTTAACCAGTGGTTATATTGATTCCCGGCCGGCAGTCAGCCAAAAATCATCCCTAACACAATGAATAATTCAATAACACAAAAAAAATATTTGTCAATAAAAAATGACTTCTTTTTCAGACTCCCGAAGCCTCGCAACTTCGGAAGTCCTTAGAACCCGTATTATGCGGCGAAAAGCGTCATTTTGCCGCAGACGTCTGGGTCTGTAGTCTGGAAATATCATTTTTTCTCCTTAAAAGTAGTACAGCAAATCATAAATACCTCATCCCCTTGTATTTATTATATAAGAGAGGGGGTGACGAATTTACGAGTTGGTGTAGTAGTGTTCCCTTCGGCAAGCTCAGGGGCCGAATCGCAGGAACTCTGCGGTTCTCTGTGTCTCCTCTGTGATTGTCAGGGCAGATTCACAGGGATCCCTTGAATCTGTCCCTTAGGCTCACGCAAAAATAACTTCATATCTACACGGATTGGGGATAAGCAGGGATTTTTTGTCCCATAGGGACAACTGAGAATAGCCCGGCAATTCATTGTCTGAGACTGATCCCAAAAGTGCTGAACCGTTTGATGCAGTGTGTTTCTGATCGCGGACGGTGTTTCATCCGGCAGGACAAACCTGTAGGAGAGTCATCGGCAAACATTTCGGACGGGGTTGCAAACCCCGTCCGGCTGGGAGAACCCCGTCCGGCAGGAGATTGTCAGTCATCGGCAAACATTTCGGACGGGGTTGCAAACCCCGTCCGGC
>JAOZLU010000386.1 GCA_029934695.1 Desulfobacterales bacterium
GGCGGGTTCCGTGCAAATGGCGGGTTCCGTGCAAATGGCGGGTTCCGTGCAAATGGCGGGTTCTGTGCAAATGGCAGGTTCCGCTGCGCTTCACCCACCCTACATTCAGACATTTCGGGGATTTTATTTTTTGAGAAATCCCTTAAATATTGGCAGGAGCAACAGAATGAATCAGCCAGAATCCGATAAAGACAGCCGTATGTTCCCACGAATTTCCAAAGACATTCCTGTCGAGGTGAGTGAGATTTCTTACCCCTTTTCCGAGAAACCGGGGAAGTGGTCTGGTGCAAAGCAAATTCAAATGACTTAACCTTTGATATTGGGATCAAATTCCTGAATATAGATCAGGATGACCATCGGGCGTTTATGAGCTATCTGGATTCATCAGGAAATTCGTCCCTGCCCTGATATCTCCAGAACAATACTTTCAAAATTTGGGGTGGTGTTTGGGTCGGACCGGACAATAACTGCTGAAATGGCCGAAACGAATATCAAGACCAAAACATCTTATAAACAGCGGGAGTTTTTTCATTAATTTGAAATGATATTTCACAACCCACTGGAAATGGAGGAGTACTGCTGAGAAAATGGCACTGAAATATAAGTTTGAAAGAGCGGAAAAAATTATCAGCAAATTAAGTCCTGATGAACTGAGGATGCTGGAGAAAATCTGTAAGGAAATCCAAGTGGCAGAAGAGAAGCTTTTTAAAGCGGCAGAAGAGATTTTGAAACGATGTGAAGATGTGTGTGAGGGGCTTTGCTGCCGCAATACACAGCTTGATTCAATTATCAGCCTGTGGGATTTTATATATCTTTTAACTTTGGAAAATTCGATGAGGGGCAGGATATCAGAATGCCTGCAAGAAGAAAATATTTTCTATTCTTCGGACTGCATCTTTCTTGAAAACGGAACAGGGCCGTGTCTTTTCCCGCCTGCCGCAAGGCCGGAAGTATGTATAACAACATTTTGCAGTGATGAGAAGACAATAAAAAAAGAGATAAATCTTGTGAAACTGAAATTCATAAAGCTTTCCTGGTTTATTCTTTTAAGAAAGCCGAGAGCGTTAAAACATTTTTTGTCAGGAATTTTTAAGGGCAAAGAATAGGGGAAAATGACTGATTCTGACGGATTTTGTTTACATGGATGACAGATAAGAACATGGGATCGGGCGACTGAATGGTGCTTTATACTGACGGCCTCACGGAAGCCGGTGGCAAATACGGAGAAATGTTCGGAGATGACCGTCTCAGGGATATCGTGAGAATCAGGGGAGACTTCCGAAGTTTCTGAAACTCAGGAAGTCTGAATGTATCTGGTAAAATGACTGAAACAACAGATGTGAAAGAGAGGAGCGGGGATGGCAGTTTTGCGCTGAGGTAATTTCTATGCATCACTAAGGAGAAATGAGAAATGCAAATAGTTGAACAGAATTGGAGTTGGATGCAAAAACCGGCAAATGCGCTTGAGCTTATTGAAAAAGCCGGAAGAACCTGTTATAAGTCCGATGACAGAATCAGTCCGGGCACATCGGAAAAATTCGCCAGAATGCTGATGAAACAGGGCCATGAATCTGTGATTGAACATGCAGTGGCTTCGGTGCGATTTATTACAAATCGTGCGATTACTCATGAGCTTGTCAGACACAGGCTTGCAAGCTACTCTCAGGAATCCACCCGTTATGTGCGCTACGATGGAAATATGGAGTTCATAAGACCTGTGTGGTGGGAGGATTGGACAACTGCGGAACAGGAATCATGGAAAAGAGCAATGCAGTCGGCCGAAGATGAGTACCGGTTTCTGCTGAATTCGGGAAGCCGTCCCGAACAGGCCAGGGAAGTCCTGCCAAACAGCCTGAAAACAGAGATTGTGACAACAGCGAATCTTCGTGAGTGGCGTCATATTTTCAGACTGCGTTGCAGCAAAGCAGCCCATCCCCAGATAAGAAGCCTGATGACTGACTGTTTAAAAGGTTTTCATCGTGAGATACCTGTCATCTTTGACGAGGAATACGAAAACTGTTGTTTATGACAGCTTCCCACACTGAGGCGATGATGTGAATGAGAATCCGCCATTAAAACTACATGGAACTTTGTGCCCTCTGTGTGAAAATTTTTTATGATTCAGGGAACCCGTGAACATGCATGTTCGGCGGGAATGGCATGGTTATGTCCTTGTTTTGATTCCCACCCATTTTTCTATAGATGGAACTTTGCAGGAATAGAATTTCTCCAAAAGTACTTTTGGGGATTCTTCTGCTAAAAGCATATCTCTATGCTCCTGCTTCATAAATTCTTCAGCAACCGCACCGTCAAAAAATGACAACAAGGTATTAAAATAACTGTTCACATTAATAATGCCACATGGTTTTTTGTTCAGCCCAAGTTGAGACCATGTCAATATCTCGGTAACTTCCTCAATAGTTCCAAATCCACCTGGAAGAGCTATGAAACCATCAGACAAATCATACATCATCGCTTTTCTCTCATGCATTGATTCAACGATATGTAATTCAGTTAAACCTTTATGCGATACTTTATGTGCAAACGATTCCGGTATTAGGAACTCGGAAAAAACGCATTATCCCGCCTGTGCGGGATGCAAAAAACCGCTTCGCTTAATTTTTGCACTCCTTGCGAACTTTCATGGGGTAATGCGTTTTTCCCGGGTCCCTAAGATTGCCGGACGGGGTTTGCAACTAAGATTGCCGGACGGGGTTTGCAACCCCGTCCGGCAGATCATGTATGAAATCCCGGTCGGAAGTCTGCACTCTTTCAGGTCGGGACAAATCCTGAATCCCTGTCCGCAGCCGCTTCATTGCAGGGTTATATTTTTGCCTGACGGCGCAGATTATCTACATGGGCATTTGTTTTGTCGAATAACCAGTTTAAGATATCAAACACTTTTTTCAAATCCTCTGTGGCTGATATCTGACTCGGATCTTTGGTAAAAATATTATTCTCAAACTTGCCAAACTCCCAGGCTTTCCCTGTGGTGACGACACCGTAACATATTTTTGCCCCCTTGACAGACGCGGCATACATTTCCGCCAGGGTCTGCGCCCAGCCTTCATTCCATTTCTCCTGCTTCGCCTCCATCACACAAAGAGGCGGAACAAACATGATACCATGCTTTGTTTTCGGTGCTATCAGGTAGTCAGGTTCGCCCACCAGGCCCTGTTCCTTATCCACATTGAAGGGAACGCGTGACCATACAAGGAGTTGCCTGTAATGTTCCGCCACCTCATCCAATATACGACTGATAATATGCTCGCAGATGGCAAACTCATTAATAAAATAAGCATCCTCTGTCAGGCTGATTTCCATACGGGAGAAAATATAATCAGGTATTTTTATTTCTTTTCTGTCTGTAAACTGTTCAGTCCTTACCTCAATATCAAATTTCTGGGATACTTCGCCAACTGATTTGAATGTGCTATATGACATTGATAATCTCCTTTTTCCCGTGTCCTGGAAAAGCTGATAAGCCCGCTCAATACTGACCTTGATCGGTGTCATTAAGATTTTCCCTTTATCCCTTATTCATAAGGTATTCGCCGTATTTTTGCTCCCAACTGATTCAGACGATGCTCAATGGAATGATGCCCCCTGTCAATCTGATACACATTGCTGATAGTTGTCATACCCTGAGACACCAAGGCACCCAGCAACAAGGAAATTCCTGCTCGGATGTTATGTGCCTTCACTTGGGTTCCCCTGAGATTCACAGGGCCTCTGACCACAGCCAGCTCACTGTTTACGACATCAATGTCCGCTCCCATTTTGTTGAGTTCCTCAGCCTGACTGAAACGCCCCTCAAATATTCTCTCTCTTATATAGCTCGTGCCGTCCGCAAGGCATGAAAGCACCATGACACCGGGTTGGAAATCGGTTGCCAACCCGGGGTAAGGGCAGGTGATGATATTTATGGGCTTCAGAGCATTGTTTCCCCTCACATGCACCAGAGAACCTTCCTGAACAATTTCAATTCCCATCTGCTCAAGCTTTTCCTTCAGCAAAAGAAGATGACTCAGTTCTGACCGTACCAGAGTGATGCTGCTGCCGGTGATGCCCGCTGCCATGATGAATGCCCCTGTGTCAAGTCTGTCCGGCATGGCTGTATAATCGGTGGAATGCAGATTTTCAACACCTCTGATGCGGAGTGTGCCTGATCCCAAACCTTCAATCTGCGCTCCCATCTTATTCAGGAAATTTCCGAAATCAATCACCTCCGGATCCGAAGCCACATTTTCAATAACACTGTCTCCCCGGGACAGACATGCCGCCATCATCAGGTTTTCGGTTCCCGTATGGCTGGGGAAATCAAGATAAAGTTCCCCGCCTTTCAGTTTCTCTGCCCGCAGTTCAAAACCGTCCTCATCACAGACGACCGCTCCGAGTCTTGCAAAACCCCGATAATGATAATCCAGTTTGCGATTGCCTATGGGACAGCCCCCCACACTGGGAAGTCTGACATGTCCCAGCCTTGCCAGCAGAGGAGGTATGAACAGTATGGAAGCTCTCAGCAACTCGGTAAGTTCGGAGGGCATCTCGGGATTTGAAAGATTGGAGGCATTTATGGCAACAGTTTGTTCATCTTCGTAGAATTGGACATCTGCTCCTATCTTTCTGGCGATTTCAAGTGCCACCAGAATATCATTGAGAGGAGGCACGTTTCTGATAACTGTGTAACCATCGTTCGGGATGAGAGAGGCTGCGATCATAGGCAATATTGCATTTTTGGAACCCTGAACAAACACACTTCCGCTCAGTTTGTATCCACCATCAATTTCAAAATCATAATTTTTGATTTTCAAAGTTATTCTCCTTATATATTCACTATAAACCATTTTGGGTCAAAGGGCTAACGACAGAGTTCACAGGGGCGGCTCGTTCAATTTGATGATAGTTGAGGCAGTTCACACATATTACGCATATCATCCTTCCTGGCTCCCGCTCCGGTCTGACGCTGCCAGAGACTTCAAGCCCCCGCCGTCCGCTTCATTGATGGTTATGTCGTTTTTGCATTTTTCAGCCTGCCCTATGCTGCTTCCAACTCAGCCTCTTCTGATTCTTCCGGGGTCAATGTCAAAACAAGCCGTATTCTTTTATGCTGTTCCTCATTCAGTTCTTTTTCCAGATGATCCCATATATATAGTTTTGTCTTTCCAACTGTGACATCCCTTCAAATATTTTTGAGACAATAAAGCCTCCGATCTTTCCCGAACCGCTTTCCTCCATATCAATTTCCAATTCCTCAAGCCTCAGTTTTTCAAGCACTCTCTTTATCTTTTCGATGTTTTCCATTTTCTCACTCCTATGCTGAGTACTGTAAGTGCGGAGTCCGACACTGTCATTGAACTGAATTTCAGCCAGTCCCCTTTTATTCCTCTGTCCAGCTTTGATTTTTTCAGTTCAGCCCTGATCAACGATGGGTTATGTGTTTATCGTTCTCTTACTTCTTTAATATAGTTGACTATTTCATCTCTGCTCAAACCCAAATCAATATTCGGTAAATTGTATTCTGAACCTTTCTGATGTGCAAGTTTTATAATGAACAGTTCGCCAGTTTTGCTTTTAATCATGACATCCTGATTCTTTTTTGCTTCATCCAAAAGTCCTGACAGATTGCAAATATCTGTGTAATTATATACTCTCATGTCACACCTCGGCTATTGAAATTTTTAATTCACTCATAACATTTTTCATACGGTTATTTTTTCACAAATCGTATTGCTTCGCTCACGCTCTGTTCGTAATGCCTTTTGTCGCTGGAAACCGGATTGTTTCATAACCAGCCATATATTTCCATAACTTGTTTTCGCATTTTGCCAGGCATTTGCGGCAATAGGCATCTTGTTGTGTAGTGACCTTCATATTTTCCCTCTATCGAATATGCCCAGTCACTTATTTCATTCATGTCTATTGTTATTTCACTTCCCAATTCATACCCAGCTACGTTATTTGGTCCCACACTTAATTTTCCTCTGATCTTCTCGTCTTCGTAACAAAGGTCAGATACCCAGCAATGTTCAAGTGTCCCATCTTTTGTTTTCAGTCCGACCTTTACAGCAAAATTTTCCATCTTTTCATTCGGGGTTGACAAATGCGATAAAAATTCGGGTAATGATTCTCTTGCTGATTTTATAGCTTCCTCCATTTTCGCATCCTCATTCTCCGAAAACATAATCCCTTTATCTCTATGTGAATAATTAAGGATCGTTCTTTCAAATAATTTGAATAAACCCATTCTGATTCCTCTCATTCATTCCGGAATGCTCCGCTATCCTCTGTCCGAAAGCCGGTTTCTTTCGCCGGAACGCCGGATGTCTTATGTTTCATTCCGAGCAACTACCTGCATACTGATCTGATTCATTCTGATGCAAACAGGCTGTTGAATGACCGGTCTTTTTCAATATCATTCAAAATGTTTCTGAGTTGATCATTCATATAGTTATATATATCTGCCGATGATAACGCCTTGTAATTGCACTGCAACCTCCTCCGATGTTTTGCTATGACTCTGAATATCTGAAGAAATGTAGCCGCCTAACACAGAGTTGAGCGGCGGGGCTTTTTCCGTGTAGGGTAACAGGGAGGTGTTACCACTCCCCCGTCCCCCAAGAACCGTGCGTGCAAGTTTCCCCGCACACGGCTCACGCAACGGTAAGACACCGTGAATCATCCGCCGGCGACGCATGCCGGAGTAAGAAACTGTCGGCAACTCGACAGGTTAAACTTTCGCTCCTCATAATGAGGAACAAAATTAACAATCAAATCAGCGGCTTCATGTCGCACGCCGGGTAGGTCAGGAGCATTGCTGCTCCTTTCCCCCCTAAGAACTGTACGTGAG
>JAOZLU010000387.1 GCA_029934695.1 Desulfobacterales bacterium
CCACGTCATCGTCGCTGAAGCGGATCACGATGAGATGACGCTGAGACGGGGCCAGGGTGTGGACCGGCATCCCCCATCTGCCCGCTCCGGCGTTCTGGATCCATCCCTCGCCGATGATGTGCGTGACGGCGACGCTCACCTCGGCCTGGGGCAGACTCCATCCCGGGCCGAAGTCCCCGGGTGTCTGTGCCCGTGAGTCGTACTGCCTGGACAGACTCAGCGGGAATCCGGGAGCAGGCAGGCTCACGTCCGCAGCGGGAATGGTCACCTGTCCGACCTTCAGGCCGCCGTCAACGATCACCGGGAAGACCTCCGCACTGACATTCCCTGCGGAATCCTCGGCATGCAGCCGTATCTCATGCACGCCGTTTCTCAGCACAGTGGGGTCGAACACGCCCAGTTCGCCGGAGAAGGATGCGCCGCTGTTCTCCGCAAAGGTGATCCACGAGGATGCGCCTTTTTCCCGGGATTGTAGCTTATAGCTCACGCCGCCCGGGTCGGACACGCTTCCGGTCACCGGATACAGATCGTAAATGTCGGGGCAGTCCGTCAGGTCAAGTGTCACGGCCGGCGGAGATGTGTCATCCGGATCGGTGATCCGCACTTCCACTGTGTCGGTGTCCGAGAGTCCGTCCGGCACCTCTGTGACTGTGAGTGTCACGGTGTGAGTGCCGGGTGTCTGAAAGGCATGTCCGATGCTGACCCCGTCACCGATCTCCGTGTCCCCGGCCTTCCACGAGCAGCTCAGGGTGTCGCCGTTCAGGTCATAAGACGCACTCCCGTCAAAAATGAGCGTCTCACCGATCTCTCCCCGGAGCGGCAGTCCGGCCTCGGCGACCGGTGCGACATTCCCGGCCGGCGGTTCGGCGATCTCAGCCCGGGCGGTCTCCGTGACCTCTCCGCCCCGGTCGTCTGTCACCGTCACGGTGACGTTGTATGTCCCGGTCTCTGTGTATGTGTGGGAGACTGACGCACCCTGTTCCTCCTGGCTCCCGTCGCCGAAATCCCAGGTATAAGTGAGGGTGTCGCCGTTGGCATCGTCGGCCGCAGCGGAAAACAGCACCGCACTGCCCACGGCACCTCCTGCCGAGCAGGCCGCCCGCACCGATGACGGTGCCTCATTGGCCTCATAAACTACGGTGAGAACTTTGCGGATCTCTCCCCACACCTCCGGGTCGTCCGTGGCAATCCTGAGCGTGACAGCGTACTGTCCGGGATTCTCATAGGTGTGGACGACCTGAACGCCTCCGGCCTCTGTGCCGTCCCCGAAATCCCACTGATATTCGGCCCCGGTCACCCCGGGAGGCACGGTCGATGTGCCTGCGTCAAAGGTCAGGACGCGGCCGGTCCGGAGTTCGCCGGCCGTGATGTCAAAATCAGCCTGCGGCGCTGTTCCCGGGGACACGATATGGAGCGTCACGAATGCCGTGCCGGTCTGTCCTCTGTCGTCGGTCACGGTCAGTGTCACGGCCGGGTCACCGGCCGGGAATGCACGGCTCACAACTGAGCCGGTCTCATCTGTCTCCCCGTCGCCGTCAAAGTCCCAGGCGTAAGTGAGATCATGGCCCTCGGGATCGGATGATGCGGACGCATCAAAGGAGATCAGTGCGTCGGCTGTCATCTGCCCGGAATATCCGAACAGGGCCGCGGGCGGCTGATTCCCTCCGATATTCAGGGTGAGTGACGAGGCCGGACCGGTCTGCCCGGCATTGTCGGTCACGGTGAGACTCACTGTGTAATTGCCGGCGACCGCATAGACATGACTGACCTCGGCATCGGTTCCGCTCACAATGGTATTGTCGCCGAAGTTCCATTCGTAATCTGCGATGTTTCCGCTGTCCTGACTGTATGATCCGGATCCGTCGAAAACAACCGTCTCGCCCTCGGCAACTGCGCCCTCAGCTGAGAATACCGCCACAGGGCCCTGCGCCGGCAGGATGGTCAGGTGCCGGGTGATCTCATTCACAACGCCGGCCGCATCCGTGACCCGGAGTTTCAGGGTGTGATCTTTCGCTTCTGAATAGACATAAATGGTGTCGGCCTCGTCCGAGACGGCGGTTCTGTCTCCGAGGAAATCCCACTGACAGGATATCCCGTCGGGGAGAGACACCGAGAAGGCGATGTCCTGATTCTGCACAAGACTGCCGGTGATCACGGGTGTCACGTCGAGGGGTGTGCCTTCGGCGGTCGCTGTGATCACGACACCCGCGACGCCGCTGTCCGTGAACCCGTCTCTCACGACAAGCTGCAACAGATATTCGCCGATGCGGTCGGCCGTGAATGAGGGCGCAACTGCTTCCGCATCTGAAATCACCGCACTGCTGCCGTCCGGGACGTCGGACAGAAACCATCGGCAAGTCAGGGGATCGTCATCCGCATCGTATGACCCGCTCCCGTCGGGCGTGACAGTCTCCCCGAAGGTCACGGTCTGAGGGGAACCCGGATCCGCAACCGGCGTGTGGTTCTGAAACCCGAACGCGGTCATGGCTGTGTTGTTGCCCTCTTCCGACTCTCTCACACTCCCGTTTCCCTGTCCGTCGTCATCGGCCGAGACATACACGGCCTGAATGCCCCGGGGCGGGTTCTCCCACACAAAGGAGATGTCCTCGTACCCGTCCGGTTCCATCTGCGTTTCGGAGAGAACCGTTCCGAGAGGGGTTCCGCCGTCCGCAGGGTTCCCGCTGTAAAACGTGACCGCTGTTCCCGGGCGGACACCGAACACCCCGCCGTTGCCGAGCCGGGCAGTGACCGTCACGGCATCAGCGGTGATCTCCGTGCGGACGCGTGACATGGTGAGGTCAACGCACCCGAGGGCATCGGGCATGACATTCTGGCGGTAGCTGTTGTGGGCCAGCCAGCTGTGTTCCTCCACCCGGGGGATCGTGCCGTCGTCGTTCACGTTGGTGATGTGGTACGAGTGCTGGTTCCATATCTTGCGGGTGTTGACCCAGGTATTGTCCGGGCTGCCGAAGACGCGGATGCCGTAGTCCCCTCCGCCACGGAGGGTGTTGCACACCACGACGATCTCCGCATTGTTGTCATTGTCCACATCCGCCACGATCGGCATTTCGATCCTTGTCCCCCTTCTGAGAGACCTGCTGACAACTTCCTCCAATTCTTTTTCCCCGTTCTTTGTCCGGTAAATTCGGAGAGTTGTCTCATCTGTATAGACAATTTCCGCCCTTCCGTCCCCGTCGAAGTCGAACACGGACGAGCCGGTGATGCCTGACCAGTCATATGTGTCCGCCTCCCACATGACAATGTCCGTCTCGGAGGTCTCAAAGCTTCCCACTCCCGGTTTCGGCTTCAATATCACATACCTGTCGTCACCCGCCACACCGATCTCCGGATGGCCGTCTCCGTCAAAATCCGCAATTGTCGGAGTGCCGCCATGTCCTCCCTTGGGGATGGGGACAGGCCATCCGTCCTTTTTTTCGCCTGTGTGCTCCAGCAGGCAGACCTTTCCCCCCCCGACCACCACGATCTCCGGAAACACATCATCGTCAAAGTTGGCCACCGCCGTGAAGCCGTGAGGTATCTCCGGATCAATGCCGTCCGCATTCCCAGGCCAGTATGGGGAGCCGTCCGAGTGGCAGGCCGCATTTCCCAGAATCAGTTCGAGACCTCCTGCCGGGTCAAGGTCAAGATCGGCGACACATGAGTTGTGCAGTCCGTTGGAGATCGGAGAGGCGTCCGGCCATTTCTCGGAACCGTCGATGCCTTTCAGGACAAGGCCTCCCACAATCACCTCGGCTGAACCGTCCTCGTCAATGTCCGCCAGGACGACACTCGGATAATGGCGGCTGCCGTTGTCATCGCCCTCCACCATGGCCTCGCTTGTCCATTTGTATGTGCCGTCGTCTTCGAAGGCGATCACCCTGAAATCCTCATTGACAGCCAGTATCTCAGGAAGCCCGTCCCCGTCAGCGTCTCCCACCGCGGGCGTGGAGGAGGGGATTGTCTCGTAATTGCGGCCGTCATCGGGAATGTCCCGTATGGCGAACAACTCCCCGCCGCCATCCCCGCTGACGGCTCTCAGCGTTCCGTTCTTTTTGTAGGTTGAGCCTTTGAAGGAATGAAATATGATGTCAGGGACATCCCTCTCATCTGTGACGCCGTCCCCGTTGTCATCGGTCAGGTTCGCTACGATCGGCATGCATGTCACATGGTATGAGGTCGTGGGTCCCAGTTCCGGATCCGAGCCACTCTCCGGCCACTGCCATTCCAGTTCCAGACCGAACTCTCCCGCCGGGGGTGACGCGGACTCGCAGTCGGTCATGCTGTGGCTGACATTGTTCTCCTCGTCGGTTTCCGGGATCACGTTCCCGCTGTCCGCAAAGGCGAATATCCGGGTGCCGGCAAAGGGCAGGGCCACGCTGATATCCTCGAAGCGGACTGTCACCGTCTCCTCATGTCCGGGACCGCCTGACAGCCCGGCCACGCCGATCACCTGATCCGCGGACGCGTCAAACATCTCATTCCCGTCGCTGTCCGCAAACAGCGTCACGCTGTAAGTTCCCTCCGGGGTCACGGTTCCGGTGTTGGTGATATCAACAGTCACGGTTCCGGTGAGTTCCGGGCCCCGGATATCGGTTTCCGTGCCTGAGATATCCACCCCTGAAACCTCCAGATCCGTGTTCAGCACCGTGACGGTCACGTCAGCAGAGGCTGTTCCGCCTTCGGAATTCACAGCCGTGAGCGTGTAGGTGACCGTCTCCTCCGGTGTCACAGACACTGACCCGCTCAGACATGCGGAATCGCCTGAACACACACTGCCGACGCCCTGGTCAATGCTCACCTCCGAGGCATCTGCCACATCCCATGTGAGCGTGACCGTGTCCCCGGGCAGGACCGGCTGCGGTGCGGCCGTGAATGCGAGAATTTCCGGGAGATCGGCCACCGTGACCGGGCCGCTGCTGTAAGCTGTGGCAGATTCCGCACCGTCGCCGATCACCGCATACACATAATATTCGCCCCGGGGCAGGTCCGCGGGGATCTGCCAGACATGTTCGTCCTCCGGGCCGTCGTCATCCTCGTTCAGACCGGCCACGATCAGGGTTCCGTCCTCTCCCGCGTCGTCGGTGTCGTAATAAAGGGAAATTTGAGCGTCGTCATCCGGGTCGTTGTCTGTCCACCTTATAATAAAGGTATGATCTGCGATGTCATCCTCTTCGTCCGGTTCGAGGAGCGTGAGGGATGGCGGCACGTTGTCGGACTCAAATATCACTTCAAGGGTGTGCCCGGCAGTCACATCGGAAAAGGTGTGATCTGTGACAGCGCCCACTGAGAGGCCGTCAATGATGACATCCGCTATGTGATGGCCGGCTTCGGGTGTGAATGTGAAGGTCTGATCCCCGCCGATGGGGATGGTCACCTCGCCGGAGGGACTGACGGTTCCGTGATCTCCGGCCACGGCCGTGATGACCGCCCAGGCCGGCACGGGATCCCCGAGGGTCACCGTGAGATCGCCGAAGACTGAGACTGCGAATTCGAGGGGCATGTCGATCCCGACCCCGGCTGTCTCCGCATCGGAGGAGATTTGGGCATCTCCCTGATGTGCGGCCGCTGTCAGGCCGCAGGTTCCGGACTCATCGCTCTCCAGTCTGACACGGGAGACATCTGTTCCGGGCAGGGAGATCGTCTGGTCCCCTTCCGGGCCGACTTCGAGAACCGCACCCGGGATATCGCATCCCCCGGACATGCCGCATTCCCGTTCCGCTGTGTCATACACAGTGGCACTGCACGGTGCGGTCACGCTCACGGATATCCATGCGTCTCCGGGCTGCACAGCCGGTGCGCCGAGGTGTTCCGTGATCTCCAGGCCCGGGCTGTCCGCTGATTCCATCCAGTTCTCCTTTCCCGGTCCGAGCACTGATTCCAGAAGGGGGAGAGCCTCTCCCCCGGAGAGAGAGATGAGTTTCGGAATGATTCCGGAAGGCTCCCCGATCTGAAACACGATATCCTGGTAGTCCCTGTCGCTGTCCGTGAGTTCCATGTCCTCGAAGACCAGCGCGCTGCCCGTGCCGTTCACGTCCGCGATCTGCCCGAGCTGCATTCCGTATCCGTCACTGCCCGGTGCAAGTGAGAAAAGGGGGCGTATCCACGGGCTTTCCGAGGACGGATTGGCGTAAAACCCCTGCAGGCCGGTGCCCGGCGTCAGGATCAGGGCGAACCTGTCCCCCGGGATCATCTCAGAACGTCTCAGGCCCATGTACGGGCCGCTGTTCCAGTCATCTGACAGGCCGCTGAACCGGGCGCCCTCTGTCCGGTCCGAGAGCACGACATGGCCCTCGTGACTGTCCGACATGGCCCGCCTTGCTGCCTCCTCCGCGAACAGGCCCGGGTCTGTCAGCAGCAGGCCGCCCATCCCGGAAAGACTGAATATCCCGAGTTCGCCCTTGTAGAAGCCCCCGTCGTACAGCCAGTCGGTGGCGACAATGCCGCTCTCCGGAACCGTGAACACGCCCGGGGTGTCAGCCGGAATTTCCGCATCCCCGGTGACCGTCACAGAGACCGGATCGCTCTGTTCCGAGCAGTTGCCTGACGCGTCGCATGCCGCGACTGTGTAAGTGTATGTCTCCGGGAGAAGCGGGTCTCCGTCGGTGAAGGCCGTCACGGTCACTGTTCCGGCACGGGCCGCGTCACGGAACACCCTGTACTCTGTCACAGCAATGCTGTCGGAGGAGGGATCCCATGAGAGGAGGATTCCGCCCGGGGTCTCATCCGCGGTCAGGTTCGCGGGCACACCCGGGGGATCTGTGTCCGCTGCTGTGGAATATTCTATATGAAGCAGGGGCGCTGCCGACGGATCACCGTCATACGATTCCGCGGTTCTCCGGC
>JAOZLU010000032.1:0-7972 GCA_029934695.1 Desulfobacterales bacterium
GATGTTTGATGTTGGATGTTGGATGTTGGATGGTTGATGCTGGATTTCTGCCTTGAATGGTGAGGTTTCTGATCTCCACATCGGCGTCTTCATGGACATGAATCACCCGGGCTGCCCCCTTCCCTTTGATGATCGTTCCCTCGGCAGAACCGACAATGCGTAATGCCCGGGTGATGGTCAGGGGGACCTCGGAATCAAGTTGTATCGTTCCCGGGGGGAGAATAATGGTATCCCTGAAGCCGCCTTTGGGAGAACCGTCTATAGATTGGTCAGTCTCTGCGGCCAGCAAAGCCTCACGAAAGGAAATCCTCTCGTTGTCCTTTATGCTGTCGTTCAAGGTCGTGACAATAATGGTGACACCCGCCCGCTTCACCGTGATCAGGACATCTCCCCGGGCCATTTCCTCATTATTGTCCGTGATGGTGTAGGTGAAGGTGTCGGTGCCGATAAATCCCGGTTCCGGCGTATATATGACAGCCGCCCCGTCATGGGTGGCTGTGCCGTGGGAAGGAACTGAAACGCTCATAATCGTCAGAGGGTCGCCGTCGCCATCCGTGTCATTGGCCAATACATCAATGGAGACAGATTCGTTCTCTCCAGTGACGGCGATATCATCGTTGGCAACCGGGCCTGCGGATGCAAATTTGATATCAAGGCCCCAGGAGAGCAAAATCCCCTCATCCCAGAGCTGGTCATCGTAAATTTTCAGGGTCCATTCTCCTTCCGTGACCTCCCCTGATAACGTGCTTAACGGTTCTGCTGGCCGGAATGATCCTGTAAAAGGCGCATCAGCACTGGTGATGGAGGTTTCCGCATCATCATCCAGAAGGGTCCCTGTGAAATTC
Organism: Desulfobacterales bacterium; assembly: GCA_029934695.1. Taxonomy (GTDB): domain Bacteria; phylum Desulfobacterota; class Desulfobacteria; order Desulfobacterales; family 4be13; genus JAOZLU01. Next base: position 846 of record JAOZLU010000032.1, read on the forward strand.
TCTCTCGTGGCAGTCAGATGGTTAAACAGGGTGACCTCAACACCCGAAGGTGAGATGAGCCACGCGCTGAGGTCGGACGGATGCTGGTGCCGGATGTTCAGAAAGACATTCAGATCGGTTAAGGCCACTTTTCGGGGGACATCAAGAGATGAGGTCACCTCCTCTTTGTCAGGAATTGCCAGAGTGATCTCGCCGCTGCTTATGCTGATCATCGGATTTTCAATGACAGTCACAGCAGTCTCGGCAATGGCAGGTCTTCCTCCTGCCACAGAATGTTCCAACCTGGTGATCAGTTGCCGGGGCAGACTGAACCCCGCCCCGGGTGGGATGATATTTTTATCAATAGTCACCTCGTAGCTGATATTGACCATACCCGCTTCGACGATCCAAATCAGTTGGTTCCCCCTGATCTCACTCGGTTCAACCGTTGCCGAACCAGGTATGTATGTCATTCCCTCCGGGATAGTGCTGACAAGGGTGTAGGTCAGGTTCCCAGAGTGGACATTGTCCGATACAATACGAATGTTATATGTCAGGGTATCTCTGGGATAAACGCTCTCTCCACCGTCAGTGCTGATGGTCACGTCGTCCTCGATGCGGGAGAGGGTGAGCGGCATGGCTGCAATATTGTCGGCATGAGATGCATCTGTCCCTATCTCCAGCCAGCCCTCTTTGATGTCGTTTATTTTGAATCCAGGTATATTATCCCAGGCGATTTTGATGTCAAAGGGTTCGTTCAGGGCCACCTCTGAGGGACCTGACGCACGAATCAGGGCAGTGCCGCTGGGATCAATTTTGCTCTCCTCATCAATAAGCGTGATGGAAAAGGTGAATTCGTCCGACTCTTCATCTGAGGCTTCATAGTTCTGAATCATGATCCAGTAATTCCCCGGTTCTAACCGCTCTCCAATGTCCGGGAGACTGCAGCTTTCATTCCACATACTTCGGGAACGCTTGCAAAGCTCCTCCCCGGGGTCTGGTTTCCCGTCATTGTTGTCATCCCTGCCGATATACAGGTCCAGGTCATCCGCGGATGTGTCTGTGATTTCGATGATGAACCGTCTCACATCTTCAGAGATGGAGACCAGTTGGATAAAGATGCCGTCGTCCGGGTCATCGTAAACCTCATCATTCTCGCTGTCCTGGGCCAGGGGAGTACCCTCAAAGCTCTCGGGTTCGCCGACAAGCGCTGTGACGGTCAGGCTGTCAGTTTCAATGGATGTCAGTCCTTTCAGGGTATAAGTGCCCTGATCCCGGCGAGTTTCGATTTCAAGGAAGCGGACCGGAGATGTGCCGGCAATGGGCTGGATCGCGACCGGGAAATGGGCAACCGGAACGGAGAATTGAGAAGCCTCATCTCTTGCTCTTCCCGTATCAACAGGTTCCGGGGTAAAGTGAATATCGGAGAATATCCACTGTCCCGCGGGGAACGTCCTGACATCCGCCGTAAAAGTCATCTCCTGAGTCTCTCCCGGTTCAAGAATAAAATTCAACGGATCCGCAATGATGGGCGAAGCCCTCTCTGATCCCTGCCCCATGATCCCTGATCCTCCGACAGTCCAGTTTATCGGGACATCTGCCGCACTCTGCAAGGTTCGTTTCCAACTGCATTTCCCCAGGCACTCGGCATTTGTCAGCCCAGGCAGATTCAGGGCTGACGCTTCTCCATCTGTTGCCGGATTAGCGGCTCTGAAGTTCTCCCCAGTCTCATCAAGGGTGAAACCGGCACGGGCCGCCCTGCTGACATCCACACGGCCTGAGCCGGCATCAAAAGGCGTTGCCGGAATATTTCCCTCTGCTCCTTTGGCTGTCTGATTCTCGCTCACAGCGGTCAGCATCAGGGCCGACTGTATTTGGGTCGGGGTCCAGTCCGGATGAAGGGTGAGGAGCAAAGCTCCAAGACCGGCCATACAAGGACTTGACATGGATGTTCCCTGGGATATCTGGAAGAACTCCCCCTGATGCCCGAACCGGCCTGTATTGCCATTGGCATTTATCATGTATTCTGGCGAAGCCCCGGCCAGGATATGAATGCCAGGAGCGGTGACATCCGGCTTGATGATATTGATGCGTTCCGTGACCACCTGAAGCACTGCAAAATCAATCCAACTGAAGACACTCGGCCCCCGCGAACTGAACGCGGCAACTGTATCCGGGGCGATTCGGGGATCAGGCGCATGTACCGGCTCCCCCTGAGTGAAGCTGATGAGGAGCGGTGACTCGGAAGTTTCTATTCGTTCTTTGATTTCCAACCCAACCTCATAAGATACGAATACGGCAGGAATCGAATACGCGTAGGAATTGAAGTCATTGCTTTTTTCATTATTGTAAAACAGGATCGCTCCGGCCCCGCCATCCTGAACGAAATTGGCCTTGACCGGGCCGGGAGCCTCCCCCCGTTTGCACAGGACAGTATCGGTTGATCGGAAAGTTCCTGTGGGAAAGGGGTTGAGGCAATTGCCGGACGTATCCTCTTCGATATCGGGAATTCCTTCTGCATCTATGAGATTGAAGTTGCTGATTCCCCTTGTGGGGCTGGCTCCGAAAAAGTTCTGAATCTCAGCAGCCGGGTCCGAGCCAGGCCCTGAATCCGGTTCCGAAGGCCGGATCTCGATATCGCTGAGAAAGAGGCGGTCAGGATAACTGGCCCCCACCGTGACAAGCCAGGGTGCATTCCCGGGAGAGCCGATGGTCTGGGAATCCGGGCCGTTGTTGCCCGCGGAGACCGTCACAAATATCCCGGCCTCCCTGGCTGCGAGGAATGCCAAGGCATCTGGATCATTCCAGGGGGTCGAGTCAAAGCTGCTCCCAATGGAATAGTTGATGATATCCACTCCGTCGGCAACGGCCTTGTCAATGGCTGCCAGCAGATCCCCCTGTGTGGCACCGCCTGGCCCCACAGCCTTGTAAACGGCAATATGGGCGCGGGGGGCCATGCCGGAAACCGTGCCCCGGTCAATTCCGTAAATCCTGACCGGAACATCTTTGTTGCCCGCGGCAATGGAGGCGGTGTAAGAGCCATGGCCGTTGTCATCCCGTCCCGAGCGGAACAGGCCGTTGTATGTTTTTGCATAGGCGATATATGCATCTAAGAAAAACTGGATGCCGATGAGTTTGTTGCTACAGGTGTATCCCTTTGTTCCGTCTGCCGGAGGAGTGCATTTGCCGCCCCATTTCATCGGCGGACGCGGATATGTCCCGTCATCGGCAAATGAGGGATGTTCGGGCCAGACGCCGCTGTCAATGATACCCACGATGACACCCTCCCCTTGGGTTCCAGGAAGCCCGCCTGTCCCCGTGCCGTCCCATACGGTCTCGGCATTGACAAGGGCCGGCGTGGTGTCGGTCGTCAGTTGGCGCAATTTGTCCCGCTGCACAGACACGACTTCCGGGATATCCGCTACCTCCGCAGCCTGGGCCGGGGTCAGCCACAGGGCCATGCCGTTGAACGCAGTTTCATATCTGTAGATCGGGATGAGCAAAGGGTCAATGCGCTGTCTCAGAGACGCTGTGACCTGATCCTGTTTGTCGGAAAGATGTTTGCGATAGGCTCTGCTGGCCGGGCTTCGCACATTAAGCCGCTTTTCGCCGATGCTTGGGGCGCGGGTGGCCGAAAGCCCGGGAATGTCCCCTTCATACATGGCCAGCGGCGGGTCAGCCAGCCGGATGATGTAAACGCCCGGTTCTTGATCATCAGAAGGCAGTGCATGGTTTTCAGATCCAGAACCTTGAATCATTCCAGAGCCGATTGTGCCATCATGGTCTGATACGGCTTTTGAGTATGGCGCAGTCACCAATATGACAGCAAGATATAGTAAACATATTAAGATAGAACGTATTTTCATTCTGTGTCCCCATAAGCATCATGCTAAGATCATAACCAACTGTTTTTATTCATACATGATCTGCCGGACGGGGTTGCAAACCCCGTCCGCCAATCTTGGTCCGTCCGCGGTCTGTGAAAGCTGTTTCCCCAGGGAAAATCCCGGAAAACTTTTGCCCGGGTACTTATGTTTCAGTCAGACTGTTGCTTTAGTCTGTATGTTGCAATAAGAAAGCATGGCTGAAAAATTAACAGTAATATCAGTTCCCGCTCGCCTGTGATTAATAAATTCTAAGCATATCATTTTTTGGAATTTGCATTCTTTACTTGACATAATAGACAGATTGTTTTAAAAAGCCAAATTATTTTTTTATAAATTAAGAGAAGGGGCTAAAGATGCGTTGGAACCCTTAAAACTTAAAATTTAAAACTTAAAACTTAAAACCTTTGACCCTTTTTACGATGAAAAAGAAAAATAAAATAGACAGTATAAGAAATATCGGTGTCATCGCTCATATTGACGCTGGTAAAACAACTGTATCAGAACGCATCCTTTATTATACCGGCCGTTCTCATAAAATCGGCGAGGTTCACGATGGCGAAGCTGTTATGGACTGGATGCCGGATGAACAGGAACGCGGTATTACCATCACTTCTGCGGTGACGACCTGCCAGTGGAAAGACAGGGACATACAGATCATTGACACCCCCGGGCATGTTGATTTTACCATTGAGGTTGAACGCTCCCTGAGGGTTCTTGACGGTGCGGTCGGGGTATTCTGCGCTGTCGGCGGGGTGGAGCCTCAGTCGGAAACAGTATGGCGTCAGGCTGACAAATACCATGTTCCCAAGATAGCTTTTGTGAATAAGCTGGACAGGATCGGGGCTGATTTTTTCAGCACTGTCAAAATGATGCAAGACCGGCTTGATGCAAATCCGCTTATTCTGCAACTGCCTGTGGGGTCGGAAGACAGCTTTACCGGCATCATTGACCTCATCAGCATGAAACAGATCGTCTGGGATGATGACACTTTGGGCGCGACCTTTACAGAGGTGGACATATTTCAGGAGCATCGTGAAGGAGCTGAAGAATATCGTGAAAAACTTATTGAAACCGTGGCCGAAGTGGATGATGACATCGCGGATGCATATTTGTCAGAGGCTGAAATATCTGTGGAAAGCCTCCTTGATGCCATACGAAAAGCGACCATTGATCTCAAGCTGGTTCCGATTTTATGTGGTTCAGCCCTCAGAAATAAGGGAATACAGCCTCTCCTTGACGCTATTGTGTCGTTCCTGCCAAGCCCTGCCGATGTTCCCCCCATAAAAGGTCTGCATCCTGAAACAGGGGAACCTGTCAAATGTATGCCCAAAGCCAAAGACCCGCTTGCAGCACTTATTTTCAAGGTTTCCATGTCAGAAGGACGCAAACTTTCATACATCAGAATTTACAGCGGGAAGATGAAGCTCGGGGAAGATGTTTACAACCCTGCCCGTAATAAAAAGGAAAAACTTTCCCGGATATTAAGGATGCATGCCAACAAGCGGGAGCGGGTTGATGTCGCAGGGGCCGGCAGTATTGTGGGGGTAGTGGGATTAAAGGATTCTTCCACAGGAGAGACGCTTTGTTCTGCTGATCATCCGGTTTTGCTGGAAAATATCGAAGTTTATGAGCCGGTGATTTCTGTGGCGGTGGAGCCGAAAACCCACGCTGATCAGGAAAAAATTGACCAGGTTCTTGGAAAATTCACGGCAGAGGACCCGACTTTACGGGTTCGGCAGGATGATGATACAGGGCAGACCATTTTGTCAGGAATGGGGGAACTTCATCTTGAGATCATCATCAGCCGTATGCTGCGTGAATTCAAGACCAGTGTCAATGTGGGAAAACCCCAGGTGGTCTATAGGGAGACCATTGGCGCTGAGTCCCGGGCAACCATGATATTTGACAAAGAAGTGGCCGGGCAGAACCATTTCGGTGAAGTCACTTTGATGCTGAAGCCTTTGTCCAGAGGCGCAGGCAACAGTTTCAGATCAGAAATTGCAGAAGAGACGATACCGGAAGTTTTCATCCCTGCCATTGAAAAAGGGGTTATGGAATCCTTGGAAAGCGGTTCATTGATGGGATATCCGGTGATGGATGTGGAAGCGGTTCTTATTGGCGGATCACACAGGGAATCTCAGGGTACAGAGCTTGCCTATACAGTGAGTGCATCCATGGCGTGCAAAGGAGCGCTTGCAAAAGGGGAGCCGTTTCTGCTTGATCCGATTATGGATGTGGAAATATTTGTTCCTGAAGCTTCCATGGGAGAGGTCATCGGGGATCTGAATTCCCGGGGTGGGAAAATTGAGTCCATCAATGCCCAGATGGGGATACAGGTCATCAAGGCAACGGTTCCCCTCGCGCAGATGTTCGGTTACTCAACTTTATTGCGTTCTGCAACTCAGGGCAGAGGGACGTTCACCATGCAGTTTTTGCGGTTTGATAAAAGTTAGACATATCGGACCTCCTCTGAAATCTGCCTCCCTATATGGGGTTTCAGTGCCTCCTCAGTCACCATGTCTGCCTTTATTCCGAGGAGTCGGGAAATGCGGCCCTCAAGCCGGATGAACCTGGCAAATCCCATGGGACGCCGCACTTTTACAAGAACATCTATGTCGCTGTCAGGATTCTGCTCCCCTCTGACATAAGAACCGAATATTCCCAATTCTTCCAATCCGTATCTTTCCCTCTGTTATCCCAGATTATTTTTTCTATGTCTTTGAATGTTTTCAATTTGTCATACCTCTGTTTATCAGCTTCCTGCCGGACTTCCTGCCGGACGGGGTTTGCAACCCCGTCCGCAAAGTTTTCATTTCAGCACTCCGGTTATTTCATTTCCTGATGAGCTTCTGAAATTTTTTTTTAACCACAAAGGGCACAAAGGGGGCACAAGGGGCACAAAGCTTAAACCTCCCTGCCGGGGTTTCCCTGCCGGACGGGGTTTGCAACCCCGTCCGCAAAGTTTTGATTTCCGGCTGGGTTTACAATCTTTCCCAGCCGGATGGGTTCCCCTGCCGGACGGGGTTTGCAACCCCGTCCGCAAAGTTTTGATTTTCGGCCGGGTTTACAATCTGGGAAGTCCGGTTTTATATGGGTCAATCCCGGCAGACTTCAGCAGTTCGGCCAGTCTCCCGGCCTCTTTTTCAGCCATTTCGGCCCGGCGATGTTCTTTCCCGGCCTCTTTTTCAGCCATTTCGGCCCGGCGATGTTCTTTCCCGGCTACTGTTTTTAACCGCTCATTTTCGACGCGGAATTGTCCTG
>JAOZLU010000032.1:8072-8262 GCA_029934695.1 Desulfobacterales bacterium
CAGCGCAGTATTCATTCTGGCACCTCTGCTTTTAACGATAATTTTCATCAGTCCGAGCTGATTTTTTAATATCTGTATTTCTGCCGGAAATCAAGGGAAAAATGTGGCTTATATTGGGATGATCGCTCTGCTAAAATTCCGCCTGGCGGCTTCATTTCAGCACTCCCAAAAAAAGCCTTTCTTATCGCTG
>JAOZLU010000032.1:8362-10596 GCA_029934695.1 Desulfobacterales bacterium
ATCCTTACAGAAGATGGTGCTAAAATTCCGCCTGGCGGCTCCATTTCAGCACTCCCAAAAAAAGCCTTTCTTATCGCTGATCCTTACAGAAGATGGTGCTAAAATTCCGCCTGGCGGCTCCATTTCAGCACTCCAAAAAAAATCTTTTCTTGTCGCTGATCCTTGCAGAAGATGGTGCTAAAATTCCGCCTGGCGGCTTCATTTCAGCACTCCGGTTATTTCATTTCCTGATGAGCTTTTGAAATTTCTTTTCGGATTTTTTTCAGCATTTCCTCAATGTTGAGCTTTCTTTCCGGGTCTTTTGTCAGTTTCAGTGTTCTTTTCAAATGGAAGTTGGCGTTTTTCAGGTCTTTTATATCCTTATAATATAGCCCGAGATGATAGTGGGCATCTTCCATTTTTCCCTGCCTTCCATAAGCTTCACCAAGAAAATATAATGTCTGCCTGTAGTCGGGATGCTTTTCCAAAAGGTCTTTGAATACAGATTCTGCGGATTCAAATTCTTTCAATCCCATAAGGGAACGCCCGAGGAAGAAAAACCCTTCAGGATCAGATGGTCCAATGCTTACGGAGCCTTTCAGTATTTCCAATGCCTCCTGATACTGGCCGTCAAGAAAATAGGTGACCCCGAGATCCTTTAATATATAGGGATCAAAAGCCCTTTTTGCCAATGCCTTTTTAATATGGCTTACGGCATCTTTGCGGTTGCCGGTCCTTGCCAGAATCAGGCCGTATCCGTAGCTGATCATGGGATCCTCTGGATATTTACGCACATCAGCCTCAAACCTTTTTAATGCAGCAGTTTCATCCCCATATACAGCAACAAGCCGGGTATGCGCCCTCTGGAATTCCCAGGTTTGCGTTTCCAGTTTCCAGTTTGCGTTTCCAGTTTGCGTTTCCAGATAGGCAATCCGTTCCTCTGCCGCGGGGTGGGTGGTCAGGTATGTGGGGATGATATCCGGCCCGTACCATTGTCTGTTTCTGATTTTTTTCAGAATGGTCAGCAGCCCTTCACCGCTGTAGCCCGCTTTGCTCAGGTATTTCAGTCCGATCTGGTCTGCCTGCCTTTCGTTTTCACGGCTATAGGCAAGGGAGACGGACTGGCCGGCCGCCACTGTCCCGACGCTGACAGCATTGACTGCTGCCGCGCCAGCTCCGCCGATTCCCAGGAGTATGCCTGCTGCCATCCCGGCAAGGGTTGCCAGTCCGATTTTTGACGACCGCTCTATTTTTTGGGAAATATGCCGGCAGTGGGCATGGGATATTTCATGGGAAAGGATGCCAGCAAGTTCTTCCTCACTTTCCATGGCTTCAAAGAGTCCGCTGTTGATGAAAATGTGGCCTGCCGGTGCTGCAAAAGCGTTATAAGTGTGATCCTTTATTATATAGAAATGATATTCAAATAGCTGAGGGGGAAACGATGAAACGATTTTTTGGCCGATTTCATTCACATAATTTGTAATAAGTGGGTCTTTGATCATCTGAAAATGTTTCAGAACCACTTTCATAAATTCTTTTGACAGTTCTTCCTCTTCTCTGATGGTGATGCAGGATGCACTTTTGGGGAAAAGCGTATTCATTATTAATATCAGAACTGTGCAGAGGATGAATAAATTTTTCATAGAGTAAGGGGCAAGGGTAAAGGGGTTAGGGGATTCAGCCAGACGGGGTTTGTAACCCCCATCATAAAACCGGTGATCATTTTTGTGACAGTCTATATGGGGACAGCCTTCTTTGTCAAGGCATTTCCGGGTTTCCAGCCGGACTATATCCAGCCGGACTATATCCAGCCGGACGGGGTTTGTAACCCCGTCCGTAACCTTTCTTTAATTGTGAACCGCAGATGAACGCAGATAAACGCAGATTTCCAGCCGGACGGGGTTTGTAACCCCGTCCGTAACCTTTCTTTAATTGTGAACCGCAGATGAACGCAGATAAACGCAGATTTTCCAGGCGGACGCTATGCCGATGCTAAGAATTTATTTGGCGTTTCATTTCAGCACTGCAAAATTGCAGGGATGCTTTGCAGGAAAAGGACTGTTCCTCTTCTTATACAGCATCCTTGTGCTAAAATTTCGCCTGGCGGCTCATTTCAGCACTCCAAAAAGCACTAATCCCTGTAGCAGCTTCAAATACTCTCTTTATCCTATTGACATCCCCAATTTTATGGGAGGTATCTAGCCGGACGGGGTTTGTAACCCCGTCCGTAACCTTTCTTTAATTGTGAACCGCAG
>JAOZLU010000032.1:10696-22152 GCA_029934695.1 Desulfobacterales bacterium
AGCCGGACGGGGTTTGTAACCCCGTCCGTAACCTTTCTTTAATTGTGAACCGCAGATGAACGCAGATAAACGCAGATTTTCCAGGCGGACGCTATGCCGATGCTAAGAATTTATTTGGCGTTTCATTTCAGCACTGCAAAATTGCAGGGATGCTTTGCAGGAAAAGGACTGTTCCTCTTCTTATACAGCATCCTTGTGCTAAAATTTCGCCTGGCGGCTCATTTCAGCACTCCAAAAAGCACTAATCCCTGTAGCAGCTTCAAATACTCTCTTTACCTTATTGACATCCTCCCAATTTTATGAGAGGTTGCATTTTTTTGAAGGTGGCACATACCAAAATGGTTTTGATGTCTGAAAAAAATTGTAAGAAACAAAAGTGCTTTGTGTATGCTGAGTTATGTTGAATTATAAAATTGTTTTAAATTTGATAAAAAAATTCTTGACTTGCTGTTCTGTCTAGGGTAGAAGCACTCCTTAATATCGTATTTTAATGATAGTCAAGCTCATGAAAAGAACCAGACACATTCTGAGTGTGATTCTTATATCCACACTTCTTTTGTCCGGTCTGCCTTTGTTCAGTCCTGAGGATGCAAGCAGGAATAACAGGGTGGATTTGGAAGACGCTGTGCTGTTGGTAAGGGACTTTGCCCGGACGGCTGAGGACCCGGCTGCGTTTACAGCAAGTGTGCAAAGGGTTGTTTCCACTATGAATGTGGTGGCAGGTTTGAAGGCGGTTATCAGCCAGACAGATGACACAAAATTAAAGGCAGCATCGGTTTGCTCTGATTTTTGCCTTAATTTTTTGTGTGATGTTTTAATTTCACAAGGTGATGGCTCCCAAATTCATGAAAAATCTTTTTTTTATGAATCCGTTGCAATTTTGCCTGCTCATCGTTATGGCTGACAGTATATAAAATTTTGCGTTCAGGAGGTGATGAAAGAAACTGAAAGATTTAGGTTAAAATTATGAATGAAAGGAGTTTTAAAATGAAAACAAACAGAATGATTGCAGTGGCCATCTTTGTAATGATGGCATTTACGGCTTCTATGGCCTTTGCCGCTTCGGTGAGCTTGGAGGTTGTGGATAATGAAGATGGAACAGCAAGTATCGTCGCAACGGGTACCGGAAGCGTCGCAGGGGCTGCGTTCACAGTTAAATCGGATGTGGCGGTGACGGTTACCAGTGATTTTTTTGATACATTTGCCGCACAGAAATTCACAACCGACGACGGATTGGACGCTGAGGGCAAGGTTGAAGGATTTGACAAGGCGCTTGTTACAAATGATATTACCGGCGGCGTGATGGTCGCTGCTGCGAACGCTACAGCCAAAGATATTTCTGCTGGTGTCACCCTGTTTACCTTGACTGCGGCATCAGACGCCACTATCACGATTGAGGCGACCAACCTGAATAACACGGACGCAGGTTACGATGCAGACGGCGAGGATATTGACCTTTTGATCGGAGCCGATGATGGCACATATCCGGTGATGCTAGCCGCTTCGGATGTGAAAACGAATGTTACTGCGGGGACGCTTACAGCCCTTGTAGAGATACCGGGTGCCGTTACAGAGGGAGATGACACTGTTGACGTTAATGATGTTCTCCTTGTTCTTGACTTCATGTTTGGTGTTGAGGCAGCAACTGACGCTCAAAGCAGCGCAGCGGATGTGGCCGAGCCTTATGGGACCATTGACGTTAATGATGTTCTGGGTATTATCAATATCATATTTGGTGGAAAGTAGTATCATTAAGTTCCATGGACTTCCTTATTATGTATGATTAATTAAATGAGCTTCTCATTTTTATCTGAAAGAGCTAACTTGCTTAAAGGAATTTTCCAATTGTTTTAACCGAAAATAGAGCAGGAAGTTCGATGCGATGTGCGTACCTTTTCCCTAAAATTAGTGAAAAAGGCTACCCAGATTAAGATAATGAAGGCAGGCAGTTATGATGAGGCTTGTGAAAATTTTGATCTGGACATACATTTTAAGGATGTCCATGTTGATTTTATTGAGGCTAATTTTTATTTAATTTAGAGGTGAAATGATGAGAAAGAATTATTGGTTAAGTTTGGCGACGGTCCTGATTTTTCTGACGGTCGGAGCTACATCTGCACTGGCACTTGATCTTACAATTGATGGCGTAACGGTTGGGGCTGGAGCAACGGTTAGTGTAAATATTACTTTCAGTGAGGAAACATCTTTCACTGGCGGTCAGTTTACTGTCGGGTTTGATGAAAATGTACTCACATTTGTGAAGGGGACGGCACCTTCTACACATGCACTCAGTAGGATAGCAATGCCTACAGGAAGTGCAAATGAAGTTTTGGCTGTTCTGGCTTCAATGGCTGGTGCCGCAGTCCCTCCAGATAATATAGTTGCAACATTGGAGTTCACTGTAGCAGACGACGCTGATGGAACTACAGCCATTACTTTTACAGATACTTCTTCTGGATTTGACAATGGCAGCCTTACTATTGACAGCTATGTTTCTGGAGGGGTTACTATCGCATCTAATCCTACCATTTCGGCTGTAGTAGGCCAGAACGGTATCATGACTGTTGACGGTGCGGATGCCACTGGTTTGAAGACATTCAATGAAAGTGACACCCCGGTATATACTGTGACACCTAATGATGGCTACCGGGTTGCCACATTCAAGGTTGACACTGTTGATGCCACACTGACAGACGGAACCACCTACACATTTGCTGCCCTTCTGATGGGAGACAACAAAACCATAGAGGTGACCTTTGAGGTGATCCCGTTGCCCACAGTAACCGCAACATTTGGGGCGGGCGGTACCATCGCCGACGATGGCACAGGTGCAGCAACGGGAACGGAAGGCCAGAAGCAGTATGCGATCGGGGCCGCCCCTGTTTATACAGTAAGCCCTGAGCAGGACTACAAGGTTGCCACATTTACCGTTGGCGGCACCGATGCCATGGCGAGCTTGGTGGATAACACCTATACTTTTGCCGCTCTTACTGAAGGAGCCGCTGGAACCATCAATGCGACCTTTGTCGCTATCGTTTATCCCACGGTCACCGCCACAGTGGGTGAGAACGGTGAACTGACTGTGGAAGGTGCAGACGCTACTGGAGAAAAAACTTATGAGATCGGAGACACTCCGATATATACGGTGGTGCCTGCCACAGGTTACAAAGTGGATACGTTCACAGTGAACGGAGAGGTTGCCACATTGATGGCAGATAACACCTATACCTTCGCTGAACTGATTGAGGCAGACACCCATACAGTCGGAGTCACCTTCGTGGCCGTTGTTTATCCCACGATCACCGGTACAGTGGGTGAGAACGGAACCCTGACGGTAAATGATGAAGATGCCTCTGGTGAAAAGACCTACGGACTCGAAGAAGTGCCTATATATAAGGTTACACCCGACACAGGTTATAAAGTGGGTACGTTCACAGTGAACGGAGCCGCAACCGACTTGGCAGATGACAACACTTATACCTTTGAAGCTTTGATTGAGAATGGCGTTCATACAGTTGGAGTCACTTTTGTATCAATTGCTTTCCCCACGGTTACAGCTACAGTGGGTGCAAACGGATCCGTGACAGTGGACGGCGCAGATGCCTCCGGCGAAAAGACTTATGCAGTTGATCAGACAGTGGTTTATACAGTGGCACCTGATGCCGATTATGAAGTTGACACGTTCACGGTGGATGATGTCGTCCAAACGGCGGGCATCACTTCTTACACCTTCACCGCAATGGCTGAAGGTGAAACCCATACCATTGATGTCGCCTTCAAGTTGTCGAACCAGAACTCTCCTGTAGCCACAAGCACCGATTTGACTGCCATAGCAGGAGAAGTGACAACTGGCACTCTCGTTGCCACCGATGCTGACGAAGATGCTCTCACTTACACCATCACTCAGCAGCCCGAGAAAGGTCAGGTAACACTCGTTGGCGCAACCTACACCTACACTGCCAACGACACTACCGAGCCAACTACTGACACCTTTTTCTTCACAGTGGATGACGGCAAGGGTGGAACCGATGAAGGCACGATAACAGTGAACATCGTTCCGGCAGGTGAGTACAGTGGCGCAGACATGGACAGGAATTACTATATCAGCCTGTCTGAACTGCTCAGTGTTCAGCAGCTTTACACAAGCGGTGCCTATCACTGCGATCCTGACGAAGTTAATGACGACGGATATGGTACTGGAGATGGCGATCAGACTTGTACGGCGCATACTTCGGACTACAATCCTCAGGATTGGGAAATCAGTCTGAGCGAATTCCTGCGAACAGTACAGTTCTACAACCTCCTTGGCTACCATGTGGCTCCTGAGGGAGTTGACTCAGAGGATGGTTTTGTAGCAGGACCGGAATAACAATAAAGATTTTAAGGGTAAAGGATAAAGGTTTAAGGGTAAAAGCCCTTAAACCTAAAACCTAAAACTAAAAATCTTAAAGAAGTAAGGAGAAACAATTATGATTAAAAAACTTTTGTCTGGCGTAAGTATTTTTGCACTGGCCATGGTGCTCGCATCATCAGCCTTTGCAGGGGACACCCTTACAGCAACACAGACAGTTGACAACGGAGTGGCAACAGTCACCATCAACTATACAGGCGATCTGACCGCTCTCGGAATTCAGGTGTCTCTCGCGGACGGCATGACCTTGGCATCTGTTGACGCTGCCAATGCTCCTGACATCAAACCCAAAGCAGGTGCCACAGGCAATCTTGATTTTGCGTATGTCACACCGCCTGCCAGCCCGGTGACATTCTCATACACAGTTGCCGGTGCAGGTGCGGCAAGTGCTCAGGTGCTTTACCGCCGCCTCGGAGATGAGATTGTTGTACCAGTAAATTAATTCTTAATTTAACGCTATGTGTAACTTTTTTTAACCACAGAGGACACAGGGTACTCACAAAGAACACAAAACTGTCTCCGTGCGCTCCATGCCTTCTCTGTCGTTAAAAGTTGCACATCGCGTTAATTTAAGACTTCCTAAGTTCTGCTGAACTTGGGAGGTCTGTTTTTTTATTAGGGATTTCCCAAAAAATAAAATACCACCGGATATTTGAACCAGACATTTGAAAATGGTGGGTTTCGCTTCGCTACACCCACCCTACATTTTTTTGAACCGGTTTTTGAACCGGATATATTATTTGTTCGGAGTTCCCTTACAAAGTGGTTGCTGTCAGAATCTGTGCTATATTTTGATGCGGTCAAAGCGTTATTGTACATACCATGGATGTCTGTAAAAAAAAGAATAGCCGTTCACTCTTTTTCGATTCCTCGGATTTTTAATCAATTTTATATGGGCTTCCCCCCAAGGGATATGCACATTTGACTGGGGAAAAGGGAATCGCTTCCTCATTGATAATAATGAAGGAAGGAGTGAGCGGTTTTGTTTGTAACTGTTGTCTATAACTATAACAATTTAAGGAGAAAGTTTATCATGCAGCCTTTTCTGGCTTCCTCTGGGAAGAGTTTTATTCGGTTCATGAGCATAACTTTTGCGCTTGCGATGATGATCGCACTGGGGAGCAATGCCTTCCTGACACCGAGCGCTTATGCTGAGGACACCTTGGAAGTGACGCACACTGTGAGTCCTGCGAACTATCAGCAGGGACAGGATGTCACCGTCACAAATGAGATAACCTATACTGGTGATTTGTCGTCCGTGGGTTTTGAGGTCACGCTTCCCAGTGGTTGGACTTATGTCGCAAAGGGCGGGGATGACAAGCCCAGTGGCGGAGTCCGACCCGAAGAGGGATTGGAGTTCTATTGGACAGAAATCCCTGACAGCCCAGTTCAGTTTACATACACAGTAAAAGCTTCCGCAAGTTCAACAGGCGATCAGGATATTGCAGCCAAAGCCAAATATCGACGTCTCGAAGGCGAAATTGTGGCATTTGCCAAACCGGATCCGCTCACAATGGAGTGCCTCGGTTGTGTAGAGCCGACTGAAAATCTGAACGTGACCCACAGCGCAGATGCAAATTATGTGCCGGGAAACAATTATGCGATCACAACTCAGATCGTATATGCAGGCGAGCTGTCAGCTTTGGGTGCTGAAGTGGATGTGCCGACAGGCTGGACCTACGTTTCAGTTGGAGGTGCTGATGCTCCCTATGAAGTGAAGGTTCTTGATAATGGCGATTTGGAGTTTGTCTGGATTGAAGATTCTCCCGGGCTTCCTGCCAGTCCCATTGATTTCACATACACGCTGAATCCGCCTACTTATGCGACCGGCGAACAGCAGATCAGCGCCAATGTATTGTATCGGTTTGGCACAGGAACGGAAGAAGACGAAGTGGCCTCCCCGGAGACGCTCGTAATCACACCGGCAGCCTCTGTCGAATCGTTGTCCGTGACCCACAGTTCAGGACAGTATGTGGCCGGAACCAATCTGACAGTTGCAACCCAGGTGACATACAGCGGCGTTCTGTCGGCTCTGGGTATCCAGGTTAATCTTCCCGATAACTGGGATTATGTTACCTATGGCGGCGCAGATGCCCCCGCGGGTATGAAAACACTTGATAACGGAGACATTGAGTTCTTCTGGGCCGATATTCCTGTCGGAAAAATTGATTTCACTTATACAGTGGCAGTTCCCGAAGGAACAGCAGGAGATCAGCAGGTTTCAGCCAAGGTGCTGTATCGTCATGGCGGCGGAGAAGAAAATGAGCAGACAGCCCAGCCGGATCCGCTTATCGTTACTGGAGCCACCGCGGAAACACTGACGGTGACGCACAGCACAGGTCAGTACATCGCAGGAAGCAATCTCACGGTTGCCACTCACATTGAATACACAGGCGGTTTGTCGGTACTGGGTACACAGATCACTCTGCCGACTGGTTGGACATACATTTCACACGGCGGAGAAGACGCACCCGCAGGCAGGGGACCTGACACATCCGGAACAATAGACCTTTTCTGGGTTGACATTCCTGCCAGCGCAGTTGACTTTGTTTATGTTGTCAATGTTCCTGTGGGAACAAGCGGCAATCAGGAAATTTCAGCCAAAGTGCTGTATCGTCATGGCGCAGGTGAGCAAAATGACAAAGAAGCAACACCTGACCCCCTTATCGTAACTCAGGCGACTTCGGAAGCACTGACCGCAACCCACAGCGCAGATCCTTCGACTTATACAGCAGGCTCTTCGGTGATGGTCACGATGAATCTCGGATACACCGGCAGTATATCCTCGCTGGGCATTCAGGTGGATTTGCCGGATGGCTGGATATATGATTCCGTGGGAGGAGAAAACGCACCTTCCGTGAACGAACTTGCGGACGGCGATCTGGATTTTTTCTGGAGTGAGACCGGCGTACCGGGCACACCAATCATATTCACATATAAGGTGAATGTTCCTGATGGAGAAACCGGGAATAAACAAATTACAGCAAAAGTGCTGTACCGCTACGATGCCGGAGAACAAAAAGAGACGGTAGCGACATCTGATCCTCTCGTGATCAGTGATTATATACAGCCACCTATCTATGTTATAACCGCCAGTTCAGAGGGTAACGGAACAGTATATCCCGGCAGTACGCAGGTATATGAAGGTGACAGCCAGACCTTCAGGATGACACCGAATCCCGGATATCAGATATCAGATGTTCTGGTGGACGGCGTATCCCAAGGCGTATTGACGACCTACACCTTTTCAAATGTCTATACTAATCATACCATTGCGGTGATCTTCACAGAACTGTGCGGAATAGAGTCCTCAGTTGATCCATCGGAAGGCGGAGAGATAACTGTTGTTGACCGGACAGCCACAATCGTTGCTTTTGACGGATATGCAATATCTGATCTTAAAATAAACGATGTGTCCATAGAACCGGTTGCCTCTTACACCTTTCCCAAGGATTCGGACATGGGCAGGTCAGGCCGCGGCTGGTGGCCGGACGCTGATCCGAATGAGTTTGGTGACGATAATTGCCATCACACAATACATGCAACCTTTGAGCAATCACTGATATCAGCGACCGCAGAGGATGAGGATGGTGTTGTTGATGAGAATGGCATCGTAACTGTCACAGCAAATGAAGACGGAACGCAGACTGCTGTGATCATTCCTGATGCCGGATACGAAGTGGCAGATATGATCATAGACGGCGTATCTGTGGGACCGCTTTCCAGCTATATGTTTGATGACGGTCTTGAGCATGACATTCAGGTAAGCTTTAAAACGCTTGATGCTGGAGTTGTCCAACGCACAATAACAGCGACGTATGGGCTTAACGGAAAGATGGACCCCGCAAGTCTCGTCAGAGTGAATAATGGGGAAAGCCAGACATTCACAATGGAACCTGCTGACGGATACGAAGTGGCGGATGTCAAAATTGATGATGAATCCATAGGTGCGGTTAATACCTACACCTTTGGGAATGTCACAGCCGACCGCAGTATTCATGTCTCTTTCAAGTCGAGCGGCAATTATATCATAGCAGCCACGCACGGAGACAACGGAACGATAGACCCGGCAGGTTTTGATGTCGAGGTGAATATTGCAGGAAACAAGACGTTTACAATGATGCCTGATGTCTCTTTCGGCGTTGAGGATGTCAGGGTGGACGGCGTATCAGTAGGCCCGGTAACGACCTACGAGTTCACAGATGTAAACGAGAACCACGCCATCCATGTGACCTTTAAGAGAATTTCTCAGATAATGGCCACGTATGAGCCTTTGGATGGCGGATATCTGACACTTGACGGTCTGACTGTCGGTATAGTTCCCAATGCCGGATATGAAGTGATAGATGTCCTGATAAATGATGTGTCACAGGAAGATAGGCGGCTCGCCTACACCTTCCCGGGTGAATGCGGCGGTGTCTCCGAAGGCGGAAACGCAAGAGCGGAAGCCGTTGTCACGAGCATCAATGACAGCTGGTGGCCTGGTGCTGACCCGAATGACGATGGTACAGGTGACGACACTGGTGATGATACAGGTGATGACACTGGCGACGATACAGGTGATGACACTGGCGAGGTGTATTCTGCACAATATGGTGATGTGGATATACGCCTTATAATGAGTGCAAACGCCCGTTACGTTGGCGAACTGCGAAGCGTCAATCCGGATGATATTCTCGTAACTGAGGGTAAACCGGAAAATATGCTGATGGGTCTTGTCGGTTTTGAGATTGAACTTGAAAACCCGTCTGTCAGCACTGCCGAGGTCGTTATTCGGTCTTCCGTGGCTGCATCGCCCGGATCCGGATGGTTTATGTTTAATGAAACGACACAGGCGTGGACCCAGTTTCCGGAGAGCAATGTCGTATTCAGTGAAGGCGGGACAAAAATTACGCTGACACTTGAGGACGGCGGTGTTGGTGACGCTGACGGTATAGTGAATGGCCGGATAGTTGATCCTTCAGGCTTTGGTACGGTTGATGCAGGCGATGATGGCGATGATGATGCCGGATCTGAAAATTGCAGAATACATGTGATTTTTCAGGCATCTCCGATAACAATTGAGGCAATGGAAAATGGAAGCGCAGCCATCGTATTGAATGCAGATGGCAGTCGAACCATTACCGTTACTCCTGACTTCGGATATGAAGTTGAAAGCATGATGATTGACGGAGTCGCTGGGACGTGCCAGCCGGACGGATTGAATTTCGTCTGTACTGTGCCGGCTGATGGCGATGCTCCTCATACAATAGTGGCAACCTTTGTAGAGGGCACCCTCCAATATAAGATAACAGCCAGTGCCGGACCTAACGGAAGCATAAGCCCGTCAGGCGAGGTGGCTGTAAAACAAGGTGACAATCAGGCATTTACAATGCAGCCCTTTACCGGGTATAAAGTTGCAGATGTCAAAGTGGATGGCGCATCCATAGGCGCGACATACTATCGTGCTTTCTCCAATGTCACTGAGGATCACACAATCTCTGTATCTTTTGAGCCTGTGGTGGATGTTCAGTATGAGATAACTGCCAGTTCCGGAGCTAACGGAAGTATAAGTCCGTCAGGCCCTGTTTTTGTGTATGAAGGCGGCCGTCAGACTTTCACGATGACACCCGCGGGAGCTTGGTATGAAGTGGCGGATGTCCTGGTGGACGGCGTATCAGTAGGCGCGGTAACCACTTATGAATTTACAAATGTCGTTGCTGCTCGTACTATCCATGTAACATTCAAATCTAAGTGCGAGATAATACCGGAAACTGATAATGATGCCGGAACGATAAGAATCGAAGGAATGACAGCCACAATCCTTGCTTATAACGGTTATGTGATTCTTGATGTTCTTGTGAATGATGTATCCGTAGGAGCGGTTCCCACCTATACCTTCCTGGTTCCCGACAGCGCAGATGATGCTGTTGCCGGAGCTGATGAAGACTGGTGGCCGATTGTTGATCCGGGAGATGGTTCAGATCCGGTTTGCACATACGAAATCCGTGCGATCTTTGAGCATACCGGAATAGTGGCTGACTCAGGAGATAATGGAATTATAACCCTTACGGCAAATGCTGACGGCATCGGCCGGACAGCCTGGATGATTCCCGACGAGGGCTATGAGGTTGATGATGTTCTTGTGGATGATGTATCCGTAGGACCCGTCAGCAGCTACGAGTTTGCTGGGGATACAGGTCTTATTTATGTAACATTTAAACCTGCAGGTGTCCAATATATCATAACAGCGACTTACGGAAGTAATGGAACAATAACTCCGGCGGGTGCTGTTCGGGTGAACGCGGGCGTGGACCAGACGTTTATCATGCAGCCGGATTCCGGATATGTGGTGGATGATGTCAAGGTGGACGGTGTCTCTTACGGTGCATTAAGCGACTTCACCTTCCCCATTGTTGATGCTGCCCATAATATTCATGTGACCTTTAAGAGTGGTGTGCAATACACCATAACGGCCACAGTCGGAAATAATGGAAGCATAACCCCAGATGCAGGTGCTGTTGTGAACGCGGGTACTGATTACACCATTGACATAACACCTGACAGCGGATATTATGTGGCGAATGTCATAGTGGACGGCGTTTCTGTGGGCCCAGTAAGCACCTACACCTTCACCAATATCACAGCTGACCATTCCATCTATGTAACCTTCTCTAAGATTGAGATTACTTATGGAGGAAACGGAAAGATAGTCATCCTTGATGACGGACTGACCGCTCTGGTGCTTTCTGACAGTGGCTATGAAGTGGATGTAGTCACGGTAAATGGCGTACCTGTGGGATCAATGGCTGACTACACCTTCCCGGCCGAATGTGGCGACAGTGGCAGAAGTGCAAGAGCTGATGATGATAGTTGGTGGCCGGAGGTTGGCGGCGAGGATGATGATGTTGCTGCCACGACTGATGTTGTTGATACCACGGATGCTGGTGACGACACGACTGATGTTGTTGATACCACGGATGCTGGTGACGACACGGCTGATGTTGTTGGTACCACGGATGCTGGTGACGACACGGCTGATGTTGTTGATACCACGGATGCTGGT
>JAOZLU010000032.1:22252-24682 GCA_029934695.1 Desulfobacterales bacterium
TACCACGGATGCTGGTGACGACACGGCTGATGTTGTTGATACCACGGATGCTGGTGACGACACGGATACAGAAGAGAGCAATTGCAGGATCAGTGCAACCTTTAGGGAATCCCTGATAGTTGTTGAGCCGGCAAAAAATGGCATGACGACTGTTAGGGCAAATGATGATGACAGCCGGACTGTTATAATTGTTCCCAATGCAGGATACAGACTGAAGAGTGTTCTGGCTGACGGGAATTCTGTGGAATGGGTACAGGAAAGAGATTTCTTTGCCTACACCTTTGCTGCTGATGAGGCTTCTCACGCACTATCGGTAACTTTTGAGGAGATTCCTTCCTCATATACGATAACTGCAACATCACAAGGTAGCGGAAGCCTGAGCCCGTCAGGTGCTGTCATAGTGGAAGAAGGCGCAAGTCAGACATTCAGCATCGTGCCTTATGCCGGATATACGGCAAATGTTTTTATAGACGATGTGCCTTATGGTTCAGTAGCGTCTTATACCTTTGACAATGTCATCGGGGACCATACGATCTCTGTCACCTTTGAACTGACCGTGTTCAGCTATGCGATAACGGCAACAGCGGAAGGTAACGGAAGTGTGACACCGTATTATGCCACAGTTGAAGAGGGCGGAAGTCGGACTTTCACCTTCGCACCTTATGCCGGATATGAGTTGCAGGATGTCCTGATAGACGGTGTATCTCAGGGTTTGATAGCGTCCTACACCTTTGATAATGTCGTTGCGAACCATACTCTCCATGCCATCTTTACCGGCGATCATATTATAACGGTAACTTTGGAAGGTGATGGAAGTGTGGAACCGTCAGGCGCTGTCAGTGTTGCTGACGGCACAGATATGACGTTTACTTTTACGCCTGTTGACGGAGGATCTCTGACAGACGTTGAGGTGGATGACGTATCCGTATTCGCAGATGTGGTGGATAATACCTACGAATTCACCGAGGTCGTGGCTGACTACACTCTCCATGTTGTTTTTGAAGTGGTGTTGCCGAGATATACGATCACGACTGAGATCGAAGGAGAGGGAACAATAACTCCGTCAGAGGCTCAGGTGGCTGAAGGCGGGAATCAGACCTTTACTATGGAGCCTGCTGAGGGCTATGCTTTGGCGGATGTTGAAGTGGACGGTGTGTCTGTTGGCGCAGTGACTACCTACACATTTGCAGATGTAACTGCTGATGCCACCATCAAGGCCTTTTTTGAGGCGGTACCCACCTATACGATCACGGCTGAGGCAGTGGGTAATGGAACCATAACCCCGTCAGGCGAGGTTGTCGTGAATGAAGGCGCAAGCCAGGAATTTACCATAACGCCTGCTGATGGCTATAAACTGACGTATCTTGAAGTTGACGATGTGTTTCTGGAACTGAGATCAACCTATACCTTTGCGGATGTCACTGAAGATCATACGATCAGTGTCACCTTCGCAGAGACAGTAACCTATACGATCAAAGCTACGTCGGATGGAGAGGGAACGATAACTCCGTCAGGCGAGGTTGTCGTGAATGAAGGCGCAAGCAAGACCTTTACGATGGAGCCTGTTGCTGGTTATAAAGTGGCGGATGTTAATGTAGATGGCGAATCTGAAGGTGCAATAACCAGTTACACCTTCGAGGATGTCATTGCTCCTCATACGATCCATGTCATTTTTGAAGAGGCTATAGCAGAATACCTCATTGAATATGATGAGAATAAAGATGATGTGACTGACGTGAAAATACGCCTTGCAATGGGCACGAATGTCATCGAAATTGAGAATCTGCAGAGTATTCACCCGGATGATATTCTTGTAACCGAGGATAAACCGGAAAATATGCTGATGGGTCTTGTCAGTTTCAAGGTCGTACTCGAAAATACTGACAACGCTACGGCTCAGGTGATACTTGATATTTCTGAGGCAGCACCGGCCGGAGCTGGCTGGTTTATGTTCTCGGATGAGACTTGGAGCCAACTTCCGGTAAGCAATGCTGTATTCAGCGCAGGCAGCGATGGTGGAACCTTGGTTACACTGACGCTTACTGACGGCGGAATCGGTGATGCTGACGGCGAAGTGAATGGTCAGATACTTGTTTATTCAGGTTATGGAACGGTCTTTGTGCCTCCTGTTACGACAGAAGGCTCCGGCAGTGACAATTGTTTTATTGCCACAGCCACGAACGGATCATATCCTCATAACTTTGGCGGAAATTCTTCACTGATGCTCATGCTGATGGCACTGATAGCCGGATGTGCAGTATCTTTCTTCAGAAGGAACCGCGGGTAAGCGAGGTCCGAAGCATAAAGCGGTCTTAATAAACCGTGAGTAAAAGAAAAGGGCGGGGAATTAATTCCCCGCCCTTTTTTATATTGTAGCATATAGCATGTAGCATGTAGGGTGGGTGAAGCCTGCGTAACCCACCATCCGTC
>JAOZLU010000983.1 GCA_029934695.1 Desulfobacterales bacterium
TCGCTGACGGATCAGATAAGCTCACACTATGCCCAACCCATCAAAGACAATATTGACTACACCCGGGAACTGGAGTTCATTCAGAAACAACCCTTGATCCGCGTTGGCAAAATCGCCCTGGCGAATACTGATGGGAGGAATTTGCCTGATAACATTAAAGAAATGTTAGGCGGCTATTTCAAATACAGGGACGGCGGGATTCGATTCGTCTCCAAAGCCCGCAAAAACGGCAAATTTGATATTCCGCTTCATCTGGCTTCATCTTCGGCCAGGGGTCTGTCCGATCTTTATTTTTTCCTTAAGCATACGGCGCATAAAAATCACCTGCTGATTATTGATGAACCGGAAAGTCATCTGAATACGGCCAATCAGATTGAAATAGCGCGTTTGCTTGCACGTTGTGTCAACAGAGGGTTAAAGGTGCTGATCACCACTCACAGCGATTATCTGATCAAAGAGTTCAATAATCTGATCATGTTAAACAATAATTTCAAAGGCAAAGCGAATTTTCTCAAATCCAACAAACAATATTCTCCAAATGACTGTCTGAAACCTGAAGCCGTGGGCGCATATATTTGTGAAAACGGGACATTGACTCCATGCAGAATTGATAATAAAGGAATGGATATCCAATCGTTTGACAACACGATTGATGAAATAAATCGGATATCTGATGAACTTGATTTTCTGACAGATTCACTTCCGGTGGAATAAAAATGCCGCACACTGCCCTGAAATCGATTTTACATCCTGATATTATACAAAATACAGATCAGGTGAATGGGCGGGTTCAGTTGAAGGAGGCGGCAAGCGAGGCAAAGCTGAAATCTGTATGGTTATACGGGTTGGACGCAGATGGGACGCTTCGCGTCCTGTGTTCAAAGCGACGCCGGGGGAGTAGCCGTGTCTTTCGTGGTTAAAAAAAAAAGCGTTCAGCCCGTTTTGCGGACACCGGTTTTATTTTTCAAACACCCTCTCAGGCACTAAGTAAGGAGTATTATGGAAAGAGAATTTAACGATACCGGTTTATGTGTTCCCGGAAGGCATTACATGGCGGACACATCCGGAAAAATCGAAAGTATTCTCCGGCTTATTGAAAAAGGGAAATATTTCACCATCAGCCGCCCCCGGCAGTTTGGCAAAACCACCACCCTTGCACTGTTGGATAAACAGCTTAATGAAAGAGATGATTATGTTGTACTGAAAATCACTTTCGAGGAAATTGACCCGGATTTCTACCAGGAGCAGGGATATATACATGAATTGCTGATGATGATGCTGGACAGGCTTGAATTCCTCAGTCTGGCAGAACCGGCCAGCTTTATTGAACAGCACATTGAGCAGGTGACCACTTTCCCGGCTCTGTCACGCTTTGTCACCAGATTTGTCCGGGACATGATGCCGGGCAAATCGGTGGTGCTGCTGATTGATGAAGTGGATAAGAGCAGTGGCAGCCAATTGTTTCTGACCTTCCTGAGGATGCTGCGGAACAAATATTTGAAGAGAAATGAGGGCCAGGATCACACATTCCATTCGGTCATTCTGGCAGGAGTTCATGATATTAAGACGCTGAAAAGTGAAATCCGGCCTGACGATGAAAGAACATACAACAGCCCCTGGAACATTGCGGCTGACTTCAGGGTGGACATGAGCCTTGCTCCGCATGAAATCGAAAGCATGCTGGAGGATTACACCCGGGAAAAGAATATAAAGCCGGATATCCCGGGCATTGTTGAAAAGCTGCACTATTACACTTCCGGCTATCCCTGGCTGGTCAGCAAGCTCTGCAAATTCATTGACGAGG
>JAOZLU010000388.1 GCA_029934695.1 Desulfobacterales bacterium
GCAGAGCCTCGTAACGAGAACTAAACCGCTTCAGCCATTGCATATATCTGTGCAAATATCTGATCGTTGTCAAACCCTTTCAGGCGAATTGCTCCTGACCGGCATGAGGCCACGCACAATCCGCATCCCTTGCACAGCACCGGATTGATCTGGGCTTTCCCGGGAAAGAAACGGGCTTCCGGATCAATAAAAGACGGTGCCGAATACGGACAGATTGAAACACAGACTCCGCAGGCACTGCAAATCGCAGGATTCGTATCAGCCACTGCGCCGCTGGTCTGGATGACTTTCCTCGCCAGAAGCGTCACTGCACGGGATGCGGCAGCCCTGCCCTGACCAACAGCCTCATCAATGGGCTTGGGATAATGGGCCAGCCCGCAGAGAAAAACGCCGTCGGTGGCAAATTCCGAAGGTCCGAGTTTGGCATGTTTCTCCACAAAGAAACCGTCATCATTGACCGGCACCTTGAAGAACTGGGCCACATCATCCACCTTGTTCGGCACAATGGCCGAAGCCAGTGTCAGCAGTTCTGCTTCTATTTCCAGCGGAAGCCCCAGAACATGATCCGTGACCGTCACCAGAATCTTGCCGTCTTCCAGAGCCACATCCGGCTTGTTCTCAACAGAATATCTCACAAAAATAACGCCTGCTTCCCTGGCTTCTTTGTAGAGATATTCACGCTCCCCGTAAGTCCGGATATCCCTGTACAGAATATAGACATTCATCTCCGGATTCAGGTGTTTCAGTTCCAACGCGTTCTCAACAGAATGCGTACAGCAGACCCTTGAACAATACGGACGTTCCGGCTCCCTTGACCCAACGCACTGGATAAATACAGCACAGCCCATATCCTTTAAGGATTCATCCTTGTCAATAAATTTCCTGTCAAGTTCCAGGCTGGTGATGATCCTCGAATCCTTGCCGTAGCAGTATTCCAAAGGCTCCAGAGGTGTCGCACCTGTGGCAAGCACCGCTACACCATATTTAAGCGTCTCATCGTTCCCGTTTGAAGAAAGAGTTGATTCAAAACTCCCCACAAACCCGTCCACATCAGCCAGTGTGGTCTCAAGGTGAACATGAATTTTCTCATCTTTTTCTATCTCATCCGTAAGGGAGCGAAGCTTTTCCTGAACATCCTCCCCCTTTGCGGTATGAAAAAGATTTAACGCCTGCCCCCCGAGCTGACTGCTCTGCTCAACAATGTGCGTTTCATATCCCTGCCGGGCAAGACTCCTTGCAGCACTCATCCCGGAAATTCCGCCGCCGAGGATCATGGCAGTCTGATTGACTTCAAGGTCGGCTTCCTCGAGCGGTTCCATCAGCCCCACCTTTGAAACTGCCATCCGCACCAGGTCCTTTGCCTTTTTGGTGGCAAGATCAGGATTGTTTTTGTGGACCCATGAATCATGGTTCCGGATATTGCACATTTCAAAAAGGTATTTGTTCAGGCCCGCATTGATGAGGGTTTCCTGAAACAGAGGCTCATGGGTTCTCGGGGTGCATGCGGCCACCACCACGCGATTCAGGTTCTTCTGCCTGATAATCTGCGTGATGACCTCCTGGGTGTCCTGGGAACAGGAATAGAGGTTGTCTGAGGCGTATTCCACAAACGGAAGATTTCCCGCGTACTCGGCCACCTCGGGAACATTCACCACCCCGGCGATGTTGATGCCGCACCTGCAGACAAACACCCCGATCCGGGGACGCTCGTTAATGACATTGGTCTCGGGAATCTCCTCCCTGACCTTGGTGAGGGTATTCCGGGCAGGAGTAAGGGTTTCCCCGGCAGCAGACGCGGCCGCGCTCGCATCCACCACAGACTGGGGAATATCCTTGGGCCCCTGGAAGGCTCCGGCAATATATATTCCTTTTCTGGAGGTTGCAACCGGCTCAAAGCTTTCTGTCTTGCAGAAATTTCCCTGAGTCAGTTCAATGCCGAGACTGTCGGCAAGCTCAATCAGTTCCGGAGGAGTCTGCAATCCCACGGAAAGGACAATCACATCAAACTCCTCATTGACAAGTTCGCCGCTTTCAGTGGCATAACGGACCGACAGCAGATCAGCATTTCCCTGAACCGGATCAATGCTGTGCACACGGGTTCTGACAAAGCGGACACCGGCATTCTGGGCGGTGTTGTAATATCTTTCAAAATCCTTGCCGTGGGTACGCATATCCATGTAGAATATGGCGCAGTCCAGATCATCCCCGGAATGCTCTTTGGCGATGATGGCCTCTTTGACCGCGTACATGCAGCATACCGAGGAACAATAGGAATTGTCGCACCGGTTCAGGTCCCTGGACCCGACACACTGGAACCATGCTATTTTTTTTGGCTCCTTATGGTCGGACATTTTCACGAGATGCCCCATGGTCGGCCCGGAAGCAGAGAGTATCCGCTCAAATTCCATGGCCGTCATCACATTCGGATGATTCGCATAGCCGTAACTGTCGAATGCTGAGGGATCAAACGGCTCAAAACCGGGTGTCAGGATGATGGAGCCGACATTCAGCTCGACGATCTCATCCTCCATGGTGTGATCAATGGCATCCACCCCGCAGAATTCGGTGCAGACCTTGCATCCTCCGGTTTTGAAATAGACACACACAGACCGGTCAATGGCCGGCGTGTTGGGAACAGCCTGGGCATAAGGCACATAGACCGGTTTCCGGCCTTTGAGACCCATCTCATACTCCGAAGGAATCGGTTTCACGGCATGTTTTGAGATGTCCTGCCTGATCTTCTCCAGCGTGATATGCCCGGTGGGACATACAGACGCACACGCGCCGCAGGCCAGACAGATATCTGACTGAAGATGAAAAGGCGTATCCACCTTCATCTCCACGCCGCGCCCGGTCAGGCTGATGACGCTGTTTCCCATTCTCTCGCACATCCGCGTGCAGAGTCCGCAGAGAATACAGTCTTTGTCCTCTTTTTTGAAACGCGGTTCCGTGATGTCGTATTTTGCCGCCAGTTCGTTGATGACAGGCACATTCGGGCATCGTGCAAGCAACAGCTCCACGATCAGCTTTCGGCCCTGGTGAACAGCTTCTGAGTCTGTGCTGATCTCCATGCCTTCCCATATCGGATAATTGCATGAAGTGACAAAACGGGACCTGCGTCCGTCAAAAAGTTCCACCGTGCAGAGACGGCACATTCCCGCTGGTTCCAAAGCTTTATGGTGGCACAGGGTCGGGATTTTGATGCCGTATTTCTCGGCAACCTGAAGAATATATTGCCCCTCTTCTCCCTGAACTGTCTTACCGTTGAGTTTGAAAGTAACCATAAGATTATATGACCTCTTTAAAGCGGGAAGCGAGAAGTTGTCCACTCCTCATTTCTTACTCCTCACTTCTCTCTTATAATTGTTATCGAATTGCAATTGCGTCAAATTTACAGGCATCATAACAAATGCCGCACTTTATGCACTTATCCTGCTCCAGTGTGTGCGGTTCTTTCTTTTCGCCGGTGATGGCTTCCTGGGGACATCTTTTTGCACACAGAGTACATCCGGTACAGGCTTCCTCATCAATCTCGTAATGGAAAAGGTTCTTGCAGACGCCTGCGGAACACTTCTTGTCCCTGATATGCGATTCGTATTCATCACGGAAATAGAGAATCGTCGTCAGCACCGGATTGGGGGCCGAAGTTCCCAGACCGCACAGGGAAAATTTCTGAATCATGCTGCCCAGTTCCTCAAGAAGTTCAATATCCCCTTCCTTGCCGTTGCCCGCGCAGATATCCGTCAGAATATTCAGAACCTGGGTGATCCCCTCCCGGCACGGGTTGCACTGGCCGCAGGATTCCTCTTTGAGAAAATCCATAAAATAGCGGGCCACATCCACCATGCAGGTATCCTGGTCCATGACGATCATGCCCCCGGACCCCATGATGGAACCGACTTCGGCCAGTTTCTGGTAATCAACGGAGATATTCATGAATCTTCCCGGAATGCAGCCGCCTGAGGGGCCGCCGGTCTGAACCGCCTTGAACTGTTTCTTTTTGGGAACACCGCCGCCGATATCCGAGACAATCTCTTTCAGGGAGATGCCCATGGGAACTTCCACCAGACCGGTATTTTTGATTTTCCCCACAAGGCTGAACACCTTCGTGCCTTTGCTGTGTTCCGTACCCATGCCCGCGTACCATTTCGCTCCTTTTAAGAGGATGGGCGGCACATTGGCGTAAGTCTCGACATTGTTGAGGTTGGAAGGGCTTTCTCTGAAGCCTTTTTCCACTGTGTGGACATATTTTGCACGGGGCCTGCCCACGTTGCCTTCCAGTGATGCCATCAGGGCGGTGGATTCTCCGCAGACAAATGCGCCTGCGCCTGTGGAGATTTTGATGTGGAAGGAGAATCCTGTTCCTGCGATATTGTCTCCGAGCAGTCCGCAGGATTCTGCCTGTCTGATTGCTGTTATCAGACGCTTGACTGCGAGGGGGTATTCATTGCGAACATACATGTATCCCTGGCCGGATCCGATGGCGACTGCCGCTATGAGCATTCCCTCAAGGACACTGTGCGGGTCGCCTTCCAGTATGCTTCGGTCCATGTACGCTCCTGGATCTCCCTCATCTGCGTTGCAGATTATATATCTGTCCCCATCGTGCTTCGCACAGGTCGCCCATTTGATCCCCGCGGGAAAACCGCCGCCCCCGCGCCCTCTCAGCCCGGATTCTTTGACTACCTTGATGATCTTGGCAGCATCCATTTCATGAAGTGCCTTTATGAATGCGGCATATCCCCCCTTGACAATGTATTCCTCTATGCTGTCAGGGTCAATATACCCGCAATTCCGCAGGGCAATTTTTACCTGTTTGCTGTAAAAAGGGATATCTTCCAGAAAGGGGATGCCTTCAAAGGGTTCCACTTTGGCAAGGGGATTGGGGATATCCTCCAATACGCACCTGGGATCACGCATCTGTCCCAGTATCCATTTCTTTTTGAAATGGGCCTGCTGGTAATCTTCTATGGCGTCAAGAATTTTATCCTCAGTAATATTTTTGTAAATCACCCGCGGCTTGCCGGTTTCAAGTATTTCAACCAGAGGTTCGAGTTCGCAGAAACCGATACATCCGGTTTGGCAGATCCGGACGCCGTTGTCACCGGGAAATTTCTCCAGGGCCTTCGAATATGATGCCTCGGCACCCGCTGCAATGCCGCACGATGCCATTCCGATATTGACCTTGATGCCGTCAGGAGTGTACAATTTTTTGCTATACATCTGACTTATATTTTCTAAGTCTTTCACAGACTGGATTTTCATGTTACCATGCCTCGTAAGATTTTTGGGTGTCCGGTGTCCGGTGCTTCTGAGTGAATGCTGTCACCAAACCGCCGGCACTTTTTTTATTCATATTGGTTCAGAATCTTCCCCACTTCGTCAGAAGCGATCCGGCCATGCATGTCTTCATTGATTTTGATAACCGGCCCGAGACTGCAACAACCGATACACCGCACAGATTCAAGGGTGAAACGCCCGTCTTGGGTCGTTTCCCCGTTACGGATGTCAAGTGAGTCCTCAATTCTCTCACGCACCCTCTCGCCGCCCCTGACATGACAGGCAGTGCCGAGGCAGATGGAAACGATGTTTCTGCCCCTGGGCTCAAGGCTGAAAGTGCTGTAAAAGGTCGCAACACCGTAAATCTGACTCAGCGGAATCCCTATTTTCACAGAAAGATAGGCTAATGTCGGATGGGGAATATAGTTAAACTTCCTCTGGATTGCCTGAAGTATCATAATCAGGTTTTCTTTGTCATTGCCAAACTCTTTCTCAATTATATTGTCAAGCTCCATATAATCAATTTCAACTTCAACGGATTCGCCACTGACTGGCGAATTTGCCTCGCTCATCTGCTTATCTCCCAATTCATTAAGGAATGAAAACCAAATAATATTCCTGCCACACCCGGTTCGGATTGACAGGTCCGAACCTTCTCCGCCGGATATGTCAATCCGACCGGATCGGGGATGGGAAAGTTATTTTGTCAGTGTTCCTAAGTGTCCCGACAGTCATAAGTTTTCGTAACATTCTGAAATTGCTGGCACTGATATTTTCCGAGGCAGTATATGCCACCCATCAATTTCAACAGCTACGGATTAACTTTGAACTTTTCACTGTCGAGTAAGTATATTAAGTTATGCTGAACGCCAAATCTGTCAGTTGTCAGTCGCTCACCGGAGCTGACAACTGATCAGGCAGCAACAGCCTGCTGGACAACAGGACAGTTTTCAACGCAGGCACCGCATCCTGTACAAAGATCCATGTTGATGCTTCGGGCGCGCTTTCTGACTTTCACCTTAAAGTTTCCCTCAGTGCCTTCAACAGTCTCAAGATCAGCATAAGTGATCAGTTCAATATTCAAATGCCGGCCGACCTCGACCAGTATCGGAGAGATAATTCACATGGCACAGTCATTGGTGGGGAAGGTCTTGTCCAACTGGGACATCACCCCGCCGATGGACGGGGATTTTTCCAGAAGATAGACATAATACCCGGAGTTTGCCAAATCCAAAGCCGATTGCATACCGGCAATACCGCCGCCCACAACCAGTACAGATCCAATTACATCATTAGACATTATTTCATTCTCCTCATAAACAGCCATGATTTTTTTGCCCTCAGCATTAAAAAACAGATTTTTTGAAAAATCCGACCTTTTATGGACAAATTTTCATGGACATTGCAAATAAATCCATTCTAATTTAAAAATCAGTTTCTCTTCCAATACAAAAATATAAATGGGTTTTATAACTGTTGAAAACGGACTTGTCAATAAGATTCTGTTTTTCAGTGTCAGTATGCTGTTGGCAAGGACAGTCTGAAGGAGTGCT
>JAOZLU010000984.1 GCA_029934695.1 Desulfobacterales bacterium
GTTGCCGCCGGGTCTCTGAACGCCTCTTTCCATCCCCGCAGTGTCGCGTCCAGAAATTTCCGGACCATGTCCGGCTGCTTCCGGATCATTGTGTCGGTCACAAAATAAACCCCGCTGTAAAAATCGTATCCGTATTTGAACGCGGGAATCAGATTGGTCTCATATCCCTTTTCTTTCATGGTCATGGGTTCATTGTTCATAAACGCCGGGAACACATCTATTTCATCATTGACAAGAGGCCGGAGATCCCATCCTATCCTGACAGGGATAATATCTTCAAATTTAAGCCCCTGATTTGCCAATACGACTTTTGCCATTAACTCAGATTTTGGGGAGCCGATTCCCACTTTTTTCCCGGCCAATTGCTGAGGTGTCTTTATTTCCCGTTCTTTTTTACTGAGCAGACAAAGCGGGGATTTCTGAAACTGGACTCCGATTGCTCTGACAGCCTTTTCCTCTGCCCTGGCTCGGATGATTACATCTCCCCCTGTTACGCCGATTTGAATTTTTCCGTCAATGACTTCATCAACTGTTGAAACTCCCTTTTTCCACCCTCTGACCGTCAGATCAATCCCGGCCTCCTCATACCATCCCTGTTCTTTGGCAAACAAAACCCCGGCAAACTGGACATTCGGCACCCAGTTCAGTTGGATCGTAACGGGCTGAGGTGGCTCTTTGGCAATGCCATGTCCTGAACAGATCGCCACGATGAGCAGACACATCATCATTCTCACACATACATTTTTCATAATACCCTCCTTCTTTTTTTGTCAAAGACCCCCGAGGTTTTGCCAATCTTATAAAACAGGCCTCGGAGGTCTCACCTTATTTCTTCTTCCCAAAATAAACACTGTCCAAAAACTCCAGAGTGAACACATCATCAGCCGGAATTTTTTTGTCAATCTGCTTAAATTTGTGCAGGATGTCAATCCCTTTTGCCCAGTATTCCTTTTCCATCCATCCGAGGCGTTTTTTGCCCTCACTCAGCCTTGCCAGAAATTTGAACACTTTCAGGGATTCTGTCTGCTGGCTGACCGAGCCTTTGGGATAATATTTTTCCACGACCAGTTTTGCGGTGGCTGCCGGGTCTCTGAACGCCTCTTCCCATCCCCGCAATGTTGCGTCCAGAAATTTCCGGATCATGTCCGGCTGCTTCCGGCTCATTGCCTCTGTCACAAAATAAACCTCGCTGTAAAAATCGTAGCCGTGTCTGAACGCAGGAATGACATCGGTCTCATATCCTTTTTCCTTAATGCTCAGGGGTTCGTCATTCATGTAACCCGGATGTGCATCTGTCCTGTCATCAAGCAGTGACTGAATGTCCCATCCCACCTCGACTGGGACAATGTCATCATATTTCATCCCCACGTCAGCCAGGACAATTTTTATCATTAAAATATCGGACGGATGGTAGATTCCCACTCTTTTTCCCCTGAGTTGCTCAGGAGTCTTTATCCCCTGTTTTTTTTTGCTTATCAGACAATAAGGTGATTTCTGGAACTTGGTTGCAACAGCTCTGATCTTTTTTCCCTCTGATCGGGCTTTTATCATATCCGCACCTTCGGCCACCCCGATCTGAGCTTTTCCGGCAACGACCTCTTCAATCGGATCCAGACCAGTTTCCCATCTCCTGATGGTCAGATCAATTCCGGCATCTTCATACCACCCTCGCTCTTTTGCCAGCAGAATTCCGGCGAACTCGACATTCGTCACCCAGTTCAGTTGGATCGTAACGGGCTGAGGCGGCTCTTTGGCAATGCCCTGTCCTGAACAGATCGCCACGATGAGCAGACACATCATCAT
>JAOZLU010000985.1 GCA_029934695.1 Desulfobacterales bacterium
CTGTCAAAATCGCCAGCGTTCTTGCTGACACCACTATCGCCGACGTTTTCCATTACTCCGCTGAGTGTCTCAACACAGCCTGTAAACGAAATTACAGACACCATAACCAAGATAAGTGAAACCAGTTTTTTCGTGTTCATACTAAACCTTTCCTTATTTCAATTTAATTAATTAATTAAAATTATCTGACTTTTACCTTTCCTGAACTCAGTCGTAAACTGTCAAGCATCACCTCCTTTGATTTCAAAACTGACAACTGAGCAAACAAATCGCCTATCTTTTGGAAATCATGGCAATAAGTTTTTTACATTTATCCTTTTTAAACATCTTTCTGGCGACCTGAGTCTTCGCATCCTCAAAGTCATCCAGAAAAATTATTTTTTTCCTCAGAGATAAGTTGCCGAGCGCTCTTCCATCATTGCCAATTACTGTGATATTGGCCTTGCCTGTGGCCAGATTATAGCCATTTGCAAGGGAACTTTTCCGAACCTGCATGCGGACCTTCACATGGATAAAGTCTCCATAGTCTCTATCTTTTGAATTACAGAGATATGTCCCAATCCCGTTCTCTGCAAGCACTTCATTTACATAATCAACCAATGAGCTGGCGCCAGTGGAATCTGCCGGCAGATCCTTTGATGACACAGAGGCATATTCTACACACACCCTGCGATCAGAAGACACGCTTTTATGTTTCTGCGATTTTTGTGGTACATACACGGTGACTACACTTTGCGTGGCTTGGTTCGGATCGCCTGGGGTAAAATAAAAATCTCCGATCACTGAAGAATTTTCCCAGGGTGTCTGGCGACTGTGTGTACTTTGCAAAACTTCCCCTCGCACAGCCTTCATCATCTGCATGAGTTCAAGCCCCTTGGTGTTCATGTATTTTAAAAGGAATTTAGTATAAGTTCCGTTGCGCCCATCACCGTCAGACGCTGTCTTCTCTGGTGCTGTGGCAAATCCGATGAGTGTGCCAGTAGGCGCGTCCATAGTTGTCAAGCCACCATTGCTGGCGGAGCGGAAACTTCGTGCAAAAGGATTGTTCCGACAGGCATCTAAAAACACCATATTAAGACGGCTTCCTGCACTCTCCATCTTATCAAGAACACGATTAGCATTCACAGCTTCATGTTTAATCTCATCTTCGTCCTCAATCCTCGCATCCACAGGGACAAGGTAATTGACACCTTTATGCCCAATCCCGTGTCCTGCATAGAAAAACAGGCTTGCACCATGTGGCTTGATGGACTTGCCAAAATCCCGAATGGCATCTTTCATTTGGCGTTGGGTTGCATCTTTTAGCAAAATGACATGAAAGCCCTTTTTTTTGAGTAGCGCAGACATATCATCCGCATCGTTAAGCGGATTTTTCAGAGGGGCCTCCTTGTATGCGGCATTTCCTATCACAAGCGCCGCTTTTGCATTATCTGCCGGAGCCTCTTTATTCTCATTTTTTCGTCTTATACCTCTTTCGTCTGATGCGTCTCCTGTCATGGGTATCAGCAAAACCAACGTAATCACTATTATAAGGATGACTCCGAAACAATGGAAAATCGGTTTCTTTTTCATAGAATGCTCTCCTTTTGACTCAATCATTATATCTGAAAATCATGTTTACCTTATTATATATGAACAGAAGCTGATACATTCGGATTCCCTCTGCAACAAAAAGCTTATCAACCTCTGAATGAGTCCGACACTATAACAGCTTTATCATCGGGTCAATGGGGTAAACAGAGTATTCGCGGGGGGCAATTTGTCCCTCTGCGAAAGGTCATAATTTTCCGCTCAGCCATCCGG
>JAOZLU010000389.1:0-4843 GCA_029934695.1 Desulfobacterales bacterium
ACACAAAGGCACAAAGAAAAGGCCCTTTCAATTTGCCCCGGTGCAATTTGCAAAATTGCACTACATTCACCTTAACCCCTTAAATCGTTCACAGGCCAGATTTTTTAATTCATACATCACGTCTGTTACTCTGACACCCTGTGGACAATGCTCCTGGCATAAGTAACAGGTTACGCAGTTCCACACCATCCGGGACCCCATGGCCATATCTTTCAGATTCAGCCGGAGCAGATTCATGACCTGCTGAGGTGTCAGGTCCAGGTCGGCCGCAGGGTTTTCCGTTGCCGCCACTACCGGACAGACGCTGGTACATACGGAACACTGGACACATGAAACAAATGTTTCGGATTTGTCAGAAAGATTAAAAGAATGCCGGAATGATTTTTCAGCAGATATCCCGGGAAAGCTGATTTTTTCAGCCCATTCGGAAGCTGTCATCTGATGCGCCCGGGGAAAGCCTTTCACAGCCAGGTCTTCTTTTGATGCCTGCCACAAATCCTGAAGATTGATCCCTGAAGGACAGACTTCTGTGCATTTGTAGCATCCGGTACATGCAAAACTGCCTTCAGCCACAGCTTCAAGTTCTTCTTTTCCAATATGCCTGCCTGAAGCTATCTTTTTTATTGCTCTGAGCTTTTCAGACGGGAGAATATTTTTGTTAAGACTGACATTGAAGACAGGTCTGACACTGCAATGTTCACTGCAGACACCGCAGTGAGTGCATGCGTCAAGTCCCAGACTTCGCATGGTGACACTGCCGGGCCCGGAATCCCGGATTGTTATTTCTGGGGAACGGGCTATTAAATTGACAGGCAGGGATATTAGATGAAAAAATTTTCCATAAGGAAGCCAGGCAAGTCCCACAAAACAGCTCAGAACATGAATATACCACAACCACACATCAGAACGGGTTTCATTCAGAAATCCCGCAACAGGTCTGATCCCTTTGGCAATCAGATAAGAAACAAAAGCGGACACCGGCCTTGAATGGCAGGATGCACAGTTTTCCTCATGCAAAACCTCTCCCTGTGCCAAAATTTCCTGATCTGACATATCCGCAGATTCAGGGAAGACCACACCGAACTCTTTTGCCCAATATGCCTTAAGCCAAATGATTTCTTCAGCATCATCAGTTCCTGAATAATCTTCCACCATCTCATCAAAGATCGGGGATGAAATGATATTGGCTCCTTCAAGAAAAAAACCGGAAATGATAATGACTGCTATGATGATTAAGGCAAATTCGTCTCCTGCACCGGTCGTCATGCGGACACCCCTGAAAGCAGAACGCCGGTATATTCCCACAGCCACTCCGACAAGCACAAGAACACCGAAAAAGTTTCTTAAGAACATAAAAGGATTAAGGGTGGATACATAATCAGGAAACAGGGCCAGCGTGATTTCATCATCAAAAGCATGCATCAGAACCAGCAGGACAAAACCGCTGAAAATACAGAAGTGCATAAACCATCTGAGAAGATCAGCTTTATAAAGATGTGTCTGGAGAAGAATATCTGTTACCAGAATGTTGATCATCACAATAAGCTGCCCGCTGAACAAGGTCCTCATGACACCCTTATAAGCCGCGGCAATTCTCTGCCCTGCCGAATATTTCTGTGCGTCAGTCCCGATTCTGAGTCTGAACCAGTTTTGAACCCGGTAAAGAACACCTGTCAGGCAAATCGTCAATGCAATATAAAGACCAGTTTTAAAAAACATGGCAGATAACCTCAGGATAAGGAAGATTTTATTTTCAGAAACGAATTCACTGCATGAGAGGCTGTGGCAATGGCAAGACCTGCCCCGCATTTCATCCGCATCCAGTCCTGATGGGCCAGGACAGAGCCTGCTGCAAAAAGTGTATTATAAGCAGGCCTCCCGGATTTATCTATGGGGCGCAGAAATTCATCTGTTTCCAGACCGGCCCGGCTGATCAGATGCCCGCGGGTGTCAAACAGATCCTTCCGATGCCAAAGTGAACGGGTATCCGGCTGATGCACCGGCAGGTTGAAAATGGTTTCATAAACACTGTTGCGGTCTGAATAAAGCCCCTTCCCAAAAAAACGTCCGCTGGCCAGGATAACCCCTTTTGCACAGACAGTGGTTCTGCTGTCAGACGGCCCGACCTCAAATATAAGATCACCTGTGCTCTTGGATGATTTCACATATCTCACTTTCTGCTGAAGAAGAGGCTTCACGCCCAGTTTGGGCAGTCCGGTCTCAAAAATTCTTTTAAGACGCATACCCGGAACAGACGGGGGCATGGTCGGAATTTCAAATACAGGGACATTCAGAAATTTTTCCATATTGGAAACCACCTCCTCAGTTCTGGTAATTCCTAAGACCGCAGGCAACCCGACAACCCGGGCATCTTCCACATAAGGAAAAATCTTTTCAGCAAGTTTTTCGCATATTTCAGGTTTCTCCAATTCCCGGGCCATATGTTCTGTATAAAGTTCAGGAGCATGGGAAGGAAATGAAAACCGGGCAGTTTGCAGACTTGGCCAGTTTTCTCTGAGCATTTCTTTTATCTGCCGTGCGCTGAAGCCCTTTAACCCCCTGAAATCCACGAGAAGACATGGCTGCTTTTCCTGCAAAGCTCTCACGACATTCCATATACTCCCCGGCACGCAGTAAGTCGGCTTGACAGTGCCGACAGACGTTATTACACGGGAATTGTGATCAGTATCTGCTTTGTACGGGAGTCCCGCGCTGTTGAGAAAAGCCATGAATTCATCCAGAGCCTGCCGAATATCTGCTTTTTCAATGTGAGCATAAGGATGATCAGGGATATCACGGATCAGGGCATCAATTCCGGCCCACGGATCATCCCATATTCTGCTTTCTCTGACAGGATGGACAGCCATCAGGTCCAGGAGGCCGCTGGCATAAGCCAGCTCGCTGCTCATGCCTGCCTGGACAGTATTGATTCCCCTGCCGGCTGCAAAAAGTGCTGCTGCCATTCCTGCCATGCCCGAACCGATGACAAAGAGATCACAGTTGATTGTTGGTCTGGACATGCTCATCCTCCTTTTTCTGACGATTCCAATTCCAGTCCCAAAAAGCCGCAGTGCATGGCTTCCTGCAATTCTGCCTGGACAAGATGTGTGTCCCACAGAAGCGGGCGCTGTCCCCGCCAGCGTTTCCGCAAAAACTCCCTTAACGAGGGTGTCCCCTGATCGGCTTCAAGATATCCCTGGTCATACATGTGGGCAGCGATCCTGAGACTGCAGAAGGTTCCCTGGCAGGGTCCCTTGCCAACCCGGCTGCGCAGACCTATTGAGCAGAGATCAGGCCTTTTCTTCTGATGGGCAAGCGATGCGATAATATCGTCCACCGCGCTCTCAGACACCATCTCACATTCACATAGCAGTATATCTGTGGGATCATTTTTCCGCATCCATTCCCTCGGAGCAAAACCCGGTTCTGTCCATTTTCCATGCTCGGATCTTGGAAAAGGTTCTGTGCGGGTTTTGCAGGGTGCTGACACACCCAAGTGCCTGCAAACTGTGTCGGCAGTCTTTTCAGCCATCAGCCGGTATGTGGTGAGCTTTCCGCCTGTTATTGTGATGAAATTTTCCAGTCCGTTTTCTGTGTGATCTATCAGGGTGTATCCCCGGCTCACATCTCTGTCATCCCCCGATGCTTTGAGTCTCACCAGGGGCCTTACACCTGAATATGCCCGGATATAACGGGTTTTTCGGAGAACCGGAAGCATTGCCCCGCCTTCTTCAATAATATAATCAACTTCTCTGACAGTCGGATAAATATCATCCGGATTGTCTATGTGCGTGGATGTCGTGCCGATAATGGAGACGGTTCCCCCGGGTACAAGTATGTCCGCGTCCGATGCTTTCCGCAAACGGTTGACAACCCGTTGTGTGATTCTGTTCTGGGTGATGAGCAGTGTTCCCTTGGAATATACCATGTCAATTTTAATGTCAGCCAATGCTGCTATTTCGCCGGACCAGACACCAGCTGCATTCACCACTTGGTCAGCTTCGACTGTGGTTTCTTTTCTGTTCAGGGTGTTTCTGAGGTTTACGCTTTGGATTCGGTTCCCGGATATTTTGAATCCTGCAACTTTCATGTGTCTTATATATGTGGAACCGAGATTCTGAGCATGAGCCATATTTTCAAGGGAGAGCATAAAAGGGTCTATGGAAGCATCTTCCACCATGCAGGCGGCAATTGTCTTTTCAGAGAGTTCAGGTTCCATTTCCCTGGCATCCCTTATGTCCAGGCTTGTGGCCGGAATGCCGCATTCATCGCATAGCTGAGGAAAATCAGCCGCATAATTTTCATTATCCCCTTCCACTGCGACAAAAAGCCCCCCTGTATTATCCACGCAGTGGGGAGCCAGTTTTTTTATCAGTTCCCCTTCTTCCCGGCATTCTTTTGCAGCTTCCTGGTCAGAGGAGACATAGCGGGCACCGCTGTGCAAAAGTCCGTGATTTCTGCCGGAGGCCCCTGCATTAATATCATCCTTTTCCACAAGAACACATTGAATCCCGCGAAGAGACAGGTCCCTGGCAAGGCCGGTTCCGGTTGCACCGCCGCCAATTATCAGCACATCGGCTTTCAAGAGAGCCATTTTTCATTCCTGTTTTCGTCAGTGAAAGGTTGAAAGTGACGAGTTCCTGTTATTAAGATATGGTTATTGTGTGTTCGGTTGTGAAAAGAATATAACACATTATAATCACATAATAAAATAAATATATTCTTATTCCTGATTCTGTATTGATAGCACAAACGAACAGCTTTGTCTTTATTTATTTTCAATTTCCAATAAAAAAGTTCAAATATGTTCGTTTGTGCAGATGTGTCCGGATAAGAAACCCGG
>JAOZLU010000389.1:4943-6816 GCA_029934695.1 Desulfobacterales bacterium
TCTGTTTCGCTGATATTTGCAAGACGAACCATTGCATTGCGGCCGAATTTGGTATGATCCGCCGCCAGAAAAACCTTTCTGGAATTGGCAATTATAGTCCGGGCCACCCCGACTTCACGGTAGTCAAAATCAAGAAGCGTACCGTCCATATCAATTCCGCTGATGCCGATAATCCCGAAATCAACCTTGAACTGCCGGATAAAATCTATTGTAGCATGTCCGGTGATGCCCCGGTCTTTGCTGCGCACTATCCCCCCGGCCACGATAACCTCGAAATTTTCATTCCCGCTGAGAATTGTCGCGGCATTCAGGTTGTTGGTTATTATCCGCAGTCTCTCTTTGTCCAGAAGTACTTTTGCAACCTCTTCGGTTGTTGTGCCTATGTTCAGAAAAAGAGAGGCCCTGTCAGGAATATGTCTGGCCAACACGCGGGCAATGCGCTTTTTTTCGGACAGGCATAACACTTTGCGGGCTGTATAAGCGTAATTTTCAGTGCTGATAGTCAATCCTGCACCGCCGTGATGGCGGCGCAACAGGCCTTTTTCGCTGAGATTGTTGATATCACGGCGGATGGTCTGGGGCGTGACCTGAAAATTATTGGCAAGGTCTTCAATGGATACAAAACCGTCTCTGTGTACCCATTCCAATATACGGCTTTGCCGCCTGCTTATGGAAAAGTCTTTGCCTGATTTGTCTGAAGAAGATCGGGTGTTCATATTTTTATATGTAGCATCATGAACAATATTTCACAAGTGAAAAATTATGATTGCAACACAACATAAAACGAAAAGCAAATATAACAATCTGCTACATAACTGTTTGAGCGTATTGGTCAATGCCCGACAACATATTTCTGAAATTAAATGTTGTAATCCGAAAAAAAACTTGACAATCTGAAAAAGCTGTGCAAGGTTCCATTCCCATAATTTATAAACAGAAAAGTTGCTGACACGACAATCCCTGTTCTTGTTAACCAAAAGATAAGGAGTATATGTATAATGAGCCTGGCACTGGAATCTGTTACCAAAAAAAAAGGGCAGGAAATCCATCTTGATAATATCAGCCTGTCCTTTGAAATGGGCTCGCATAATGTTATCCTGGGACGGACTCTTG
The DNA here is from genome assembly GCA_029934695.1 of Desulfobacterales bacterium. Taxonomy (GTDB): domain Bacteria; phylum Desulfobacterota; class Desulfobacteria; order Desulfobacterales; family 4be13; genus JAOZLU01. The sequence goes on from JAOZLU010000389.1 coordinate 6,057, forward strand.
CCGGTAAGACATCGCTTCTGCGCCTGATGGCAGGTCTTGACCGCCCCACATCCGGCTGTGTCCTGGCAAACGGGGAGAATGTCACAGGCCGGTCAGTACGCCAAAGAAGTGTTGCAATGGTTTATCAGCAATTCATAAACTACCCTTCCCTGTCAGTGTATGACAATATTGCTGCCCCCCTGAGATTCAGCAGAACAGACAAAACTGAAATTGATCACAGAGTAAGAGAGACTGCTGCCATGCTGCGTATTGACTCTCTGCTTGACCGTCTTCCCGCAGAACTGAGCGGGGGCCAGCAGCAGCGCACGGCTATTGCCCGCGCTTTGGTGAGAGAGGCCCACCTGCTTCTGCTGGACGAACCTTTGGTTAATCTTGACTACAAGCTCCGTGAGGAACTCAGGGTTGAATTGCAGGAAATCTTCAGGCAGCGCAAGGGCATAGTTGTCTATACCACAACAGAACCTTCTGAAGCACTGATGATGGGAGGGAATGTTGTTGTCCTGCACGAAGGAAGGATGCTTCAGGAAGGTCCCACTCCCCAGGTTTACCGCCGGCCCGATTCCACGCGTGTTGCAAGAATATTCAGTGATCCGCCTATCAATATTGCTGATGTCACGGCAGACGGGGCGCAGATAATGCTGGACAAGGATATCCGGATACCTCTCAGGGATCATCTGGCTGATTTGTCTCCTGGTTCATACAGGCTGGGCTTACATGCCCATCATCTGTTCCTGTCGGCCAGGTCAGATGATGATGTGCT
>JAOZLU010000986.1 GCA_029934695.1 Desulfobacterales bacterium
GGCTCCACAGCATCTGCTTCGGACTGCTTTAGGACAAATATGGCGGAAATCGGCACGGAATGTTGAACATTCCATGTTTTTTCCGAGCGTTTCCTTGTATATTCGCTCCATGTTGGGAAGGGATGCACTTTGAATGTGTTCTCTTTATCGGGAAGGAGAAGTGTTTCATCATCGCACAGCGGATTCCAAGGTTTGGGGATACGACTGCAACACGTTGATTTGCCCGTTCTGCCTGAACCGGCCAAGAGAAACCCTTTCCCATTCCGTTCAATCAATGCGGTATGCAAGGGCAGTCCCCCGCTGTCAACACTTTGATGACATACAATAGGACGGATAAGATTTGGCATCAATCCGTACTTGATTTCATTATGCGGATGGTGATCTACCTCGCACAACACATCGGGAATTTCATCATGGAAGCAATATCGAACATTTTGAACGGATATATCCCACCATCCGTTTCCGATGAACTTTGATTTTATATTCTTCTTCTGAGCGTTTGCGGGATCATCCCGAAAGCAGAATAAAAGTTCATTCCCAGGCTCATTGCAAGGATCAAGTTCCATTACGGATGCCAGCTTATCAACCCATGGCCTAATGTTTCCATATCCCCGAATTCGCCATTTGCTCCCGTTGCATAAAGACAGACGATACGGCAAACTTTGTATATCTTGTTTTTTTTGAATATGCTTTCCAGTCATGTAATAGCCGAAAGTTAAGAGTTGAAAGGCATTTTTACACTTTTTAGTGTGCCAAATTATAAATTCATCCCCCCTGCTCCGGGGACAATCCTTTGAGATTTAGTAAGAGCGAGGGGGACGGATTTAAAAAATCGTTAGTAGTATCCGCTTGCAAAGATAAATTCTCGCTTGTATATCCTTAAACCGGGTTACCACCAGTACTACAATGCCCAATGCTGGAAGGGGCAGTGCCCGCGTCACAAGCATTAGTAGCACCAGGCGATGATCCTTCAGCGCAATTAGAAGCTGCAGAACCAAAAGCGCCGCATACCATAACGGCACCTCCAGGCATAGAGCCGTCCCCACAAGTTGCTGCAAAAGTTGCCATATTCAAATCATTCAAGACAGGTATTTCCCATTCCATTGTACTTACCTCCCAATAGTTAAAAAGTTAAAAAAAAAATAGAAATATTATTAATCGATAAAGTTAACCGGCTGTCAGTTTCGTCTCCGAGTGGAAGGAAAACCGACATCGGACTGTTCTTTAGTACGTTTATCGCATTAAGATAAGCGGAGCTTTTCCGTCAGCTTCAAGTGGTTATTTTTTGGCAACCTCCAGTTTCAATTCTTTTACCATGCATCAATATTTCATGTACAAGCGGATTTGACATATTGAAATCTTTTTCTCTGAAAGGATGCGGCTCTATCCTGCTGTCAATTTCACGTCTCAGTCTCATTAATTCCAACTGCATGTCTGCCAGCTTTTCAAATTCCCTCAGAAACAGCAATGTCAATATCGCTCTCATCGTGATAAGTCTCCTTTGCGTATGAGCCGAAAAGAAATATCTGCCTACAGTCATATTTTGTCTTTATCAACAAAGCATATTGTCGGGCAAGAATCAAAGCATCGTTTTTATCCATTCGCATAAACCGTATTTTTTGAAGAAAACTGTATTATCAAGTATTCTCTTCTTCCGGAAAAAATGCCTTCTCCAAAATTTGCTCAGGTGAAAATGGGCAGCTTTTCGGAAAATATTTCTTATCAATTCCGGTTTCATCTTCGGCCTTCAACCTGGCTTTCTTGTATGCTCTCTTTATTCTCTTCTCAATCTCGTAAT
>JAOZLU010000390.1 GCA_029934695.1 Desulfobacterales bacterium
ATTTGGAATTTGGAATTTATTTGGGATTTGATCTGCACTTCCCTAAGCAATTCTTCGCGGCTGTACGATCCCTTCTGAAGAATCTTTTGTACGCGCCCGTTCAGTTGCCGGCGGTCAGCCGGGGAGATATCCTTCGCAGTGATGACCACCACAGGAATTGATTGCCATTCTTCATGATTTCTCAATTCGCTTACAAACTCAAATCCGTCCATTTCCGGCATCATAAGATCCAGCAGAATCAGATCCGGCGGATCCGCGGCAACCCGTTCCAGTGCTGCACGTCCGTTTTCGGCTTCAGCCACTGCCCATCCCTCCTGAGCCAGTGTGCGCCGTAATATATCACGAGTCTCCATGTCATCTTCGACCACCAGAACCCGCAACTGTTCAGGAACCGGCTTTGTATCATCTCCCGCTGTATGCCTGTATTTTTGCAGGACAGAAACAAGACGGTCCCGATTGACAGGCTTGGTCATATAATCCGAAGCCCCCAGTATGTAGCCCATATTTTTGTTATCCGAAATGGTGAGCATAATCACGGGAATATCTGCCAGATCAGGATCGGCTTTGAGCTGTGTCAGCACGGACCAGCCATCCATGTCCGGCATCATGACATCCAGCGTGATCGCATCAGGATGAAGTTCTTTGGCAATCCGCAGCCCTTCCCTTCCTCCGGATACGGTCTCCGCCCGAATCCCTTCTTTGTCAAGGAACCGCTTCATCATGTCACGCGTATTCGGGTCATCATCAATCACCAAAACAGTATAACCCCCCTTCTGAAAATTTTCCGGGGAAGATTCCTCGACATTCGGGGCAGGTCTGGCTTCGGGAGCTTCACCCGGGATCCGAATGGTAAAGGTCGTGCCTTTTCCATCCTCACTCTCCACGGAAATATCCCCTCCCATCATTTCGCAGAATCGTTTGGTAATCAGCAGTCCCAGCCCGGTGCCGCCGAATTTCCGGGTCGTGGAAGCATCTGCCTGGGAAAATGACTGAAACAGCTTTCCCATCTGTTCAGGAGTCATGCCGATGCCAGTATCGCTCACACTGAGAGTAAACCACTCCGTCTTCTGACCCCCTTGTCCCTGACCCTTCTCCACATCCAGCGAAATCGTCCCCTGCTCGGTGAACTTGCATGCATTGCTCAACAGATTGAAAAGGCTCTGCCGGATCTTGGTCATGTCAGCGTACATGGTGCCAAGATCGTCTGAAAAGGACACTTCCAGCGTGTTCACGTTCTTTTCCACCAAAGGCTGGACCGTGCTGACCACATCTTTGACAAGCTCCGACAGATCAAAGGTTTCCAGATAAATATCCATCTTGCCGGCTTCGATCTTGGAGAGATCAAGGATATCATTGATGAGTTCCAGAAGATGCTTTCCTGATGCAAGAATTTTTTGCAGGTCAGGGACAGCTTCTTCCAGAGTTGCCTCGTCCCCCATGTCTTCGGCATCCTCCATCAGCATTTCACTGTAACCGATGATCGCATTCAGCGGTGTTCTCAGCTCGTGGCTCATGTTTGCCAGAAATCCGCTTTTGGCCTGATTGGCAGCTTCTGCCCCTTCTTTGGCCTTTTGCAGTTCTTCCTGCACCCGCTTGCGCTCGGTAATTTCCCGCCAGTTGAGAATCGTACCGGTAAACTCGGCATCCTGAACCGGCTTGTTCGCAATGCATTCAAAAACGCACCATGAACCGTCTTTATGGCAAAATCGGAACTCCGCGGCCCGTATGATGCCGGGATTGCGGATCACCTTTGTGAATACATCCATCACACTTGGCAGATCATCAGGGTGAATGAGGTCATAGAGCTGTTTGTTCACCAGCTCTCCTGATTTGTATCCGAGGATTCGTTCAGCCGAAGGACTCTCGTATCGTATGTATCCGTCATCGCTCAGGATTGTGATGACATCCGAGGCGTTCTCAATAAGTGACCGGAAATGCTCCTCATTTTTTCGTGAGACATCCAGGGTCTGCCGTAACTGGGAGACCATCCGATTGAAGGCATCTGCCAGTGTGCCGAGTTCATCCTTGGTGAAAATAGGGATATAGATTTCCAGCTTGCCATCCATAATCTGCTCCGCACCGTTCGTTAGCTGATGCAGCGGGGCAGCAATCAGCTTTCTGGTAAGATACATCAGGGCCAGCGACACCACAAGCAATATCAGGATTGCCAGAAGCACGAAATAGTATCTTATCTGGTTGACCGGTCCATAGAGATCCTCTGCCGGATTGGCCGTGAAGATATACCATTCCCACGGCTCAAAATATTCATACATTGCCAGGTATTCCACACCCTGGAACATATAATTGAATCGTCCTTTTTCCTTTGCCAGTCTGGAAGCGTCAGACAATTCAAATATCAGGGCTGACAGGCGATATTTCACAGCCGACAGATCTGATTTAATGGCTGACAGCGCAGATTCAGGAGCATTTGCCTGACTGCCCTTCCATTTTTTTCTGCCGAACTCAGCCCCTTTTAGGAATTTGTCCTGGGGGGCAATCACTTTTTCCCGGGAATCAACGATAAACACATACCCTCTGCTGCCGACTCCCACAGATTTCACTGCAGCAATGGCGTCAATCCTGACTGCTTCCATGGCGGCTTCCGAGTCTTCCATGCCGAGCCTGATCAGCATATCATCGTGTTTTTTCGCAACTTTTACCACCTCGGTCAGCCGGGTTTTCAGCCAGGCATCCCCCAGACTGGTGAGCGAACTTTGGGAAAAAAAATAGATCACACCTGCTGCCACCGCCAGGGAAGCAAAAACAAACGGCAGAGTAATCAATAGTATTTTGCTGTAGATTTTCATTATGAACTCCTCAAGTCCACCTTATGTATCCGGAAAATGTAGGGTGGGTGCAACGCAACGGAACCCACCTTATGCTTATGCACTTATGCACCCGATGTATCCGGAAAATGTAGGATGGGTGCAACGCAGCGGAACCCACCTTATGCACTTATGCGTATGGAAAAATCCGGCAGGCACGGCGAAGGTTCTGGTCATTGGCCACGGATATCGGTTTTTTCAGTAATATGGGGATAAATCGCCAACTGTCCAAGCTCATGTCCGTAGTCAACAGAACTCCTGCGGGCATGAACCGGGTTCAGGTAGTGGATCGGGTAGGCTGCTATATGGTCAAGTATCTTTATCTGAGCATATCCCCACAGCCTGATCTGTCTTTCAGTATCGGTTTCCAGCCGGGCGGTTTCAATCAGCTTGTCTGCCTTATCGTAGTGGGAAAAATTGACCTCCGGTCTATCGCCTGTCATCACAGTGGAATCCGAGTGGAAAAAACGGGTCAGGATGGCGTCAGCATCAGGGCGCCAGGCGATATAGACCACAATGGGATTCTTATTCCATCGGATTAATGTATGCATGGCGGCATGCCTGACAATTTTAAGTTTGCAGTCAATCCCTATCTGAGCCAGTTGTGCTTTTATGCTTTCATAATAACTGTGATAGACTGGATTTCCAGAGGTGACAAATTCCAAAGGGAAGCCTTCCGGATAACCTGCTTTCTCCAGCAACTGTCTGGCTTTTCCCAGATCCGTGGCATACTCCAGTTTCAGGATATCCACCTTTTTCTTTTCCAGGCCTCCGATGAGGATATCCGCAGGAACAGGCGCGTAAATGTTCCGGGCCACACGCCCGCCAAAACATTTCAGGAACACATTCCTGTCGAGCGCATAAGCAATGGCTTTGCGAACCCGAATGTCATCCAGAGGTTCCATGCTCATATTGAAATGGAGCATGGCCACCTCGCCAATGCCTTGCAGATCAACCACAATATTCGGATACTGCTCCATCAGTTCAACCCATCTGCTTTCAGGCACACCCTCTATGATATCCAGCTCGCCTGCCTTCAAAAAAGACTCCCGTTCCATGATATCGGGAACAGAGAGAATTTCGACCCCATCAAGACAAGGCTGCCCGCGGAAGTACTGTTTATTCGCCTTCAGACTGATGTTCCCCCCGGGAGTAAAATTTTCAACCATGAAAGGACCTGTCCCTGTCGGATGCATTTCAAATCGCTTCCGGCCCATTGTTTCAAACGCCTTCCTGCTAATGATAAAACCCCCGGGATATGTTGCCAGCCTGGAGTTGAAAAGGGTTGGGGACATGGGCTTTTCCAAAGTGATCCTGACAGAACAGTCGCCGTCTTTTTCCACAGTCATTCCGCTGTAGTCCCCGGAATAAAGGGGATTTACCTTATTTGCCGATCTTTGCAGGGACCAGACCACGTCATCCGCGGTCATCTCATAAGGTTCTGTTTCAGGGCCGGGGTGGAACATGATTCCTTTGCGCAGCGTAAATATTCGGACCTGCTTGCCATATATAATTTCAGGTTTTGGAATGCTTTGGGCCAGGTCAGGTTCAAGCTGGGTTGCGCTGCCCGGTTTGTAACGGATCAGTCTGTTGAAGATCATTTCTGCTATGGCGCGGTCCCGGGATTCGCTGGCAAAATGAGGGTCCAGCTTATTCTTCATATTTTCCATGTCTAAGCCAAACCGGAGCAACTTAGGGACAGAGGGCATCTCTGATGTTTTGTTTGAATCACCCAGAGCCAGCGTTTGTGACGCTGCCTCTTTTACCTGAATATGCAAGGCAGCCATTGTCAGAATGTTCAACACAATGAACAAGGGGATTATATTGTGTTTCATACCAGTTCCTTTCAGTCGCAAAGGCTCCAACCTTTGCATCAGTGTTATTTTTTTCAGAGGGTCATATAAATAATATTATATATACCTTTGACATATTATCAACATATTTATGTTGCTTTCATTAAAAAAAATTGGCATCCTTCAAAAAAATGGAAAGCAGCCAGCCATTGTCAGTAACCGTTTCAGGTGTCAGACAGGGCGCAACAGAGATGGTAATATTCGATCATTTCAGTGGGTTACAGACGTTCTTTCCACAACCTTTTACTTTCAACTTTTTCACCTTCAGCTTTTCACTATCAGAGGTTACAAAAATATATGGTATCAGCATCCCTGCGAAAATGCCTGATGCTAAAACGCGGGGGAGTGGTCAGCCTCGTGGGCGCGGGCGGAAAGACCAGCCTGATGTTCAGGATCGCCCGGGAGCTTTCGGAAGCTGGGGAATCTGTCCTGACCACTACAACAACAAAAATTTTTCCACCCACCAAAGAGCAGTCCCCCTATATTATCCTTTCTGTTTCTTTGAAAGAAATCCTGAAGAGAGCAAAGATGCTTTTGAAAGATACCCTTCACCTTTCGGCTGCCTTTGGACAGGCGGATGCCCGGGGAAAACTCCCGGGGTTTCCGCCGGAGTTCATTGACGAACTCTGGAAAGCCCGTGTGTTCCAATGGATATTGGTGGAAGCTGACGGCGCGGCCAGAAGGCCGCTGAAAGCACCTGCTTCCCATGAACCCGTGATTCCTGAGTCTTCCGGGTGGCTCATAGCCGTTGTTGGTCTGGATGCCGTGGGCAGACCTCTGGGGGAAAAATGGGTTTTCAGGCCCGAACTGTACGCTGATATCACCGGGCTTTCCCTGGGAGAATCTGTCACAGAGGCATCCGTTGGTGTTGCCATTATCCATGAAAAAGGGATGATGAAAAAATTCGGAATCCGGAATTCAGAATCCGGAATTTCTGGAAATCGGGCTGTATTCCGTTTTGTGTTTCTCAACAAAGCAGATCATCCCGGAGGACCGGAGGCCGGGCGGAAAATAGCGGGATTTCTTGAAAAGCATAATAATGAAAGCGCATTGAAAGGCATCCTTATCGGAAAAGCGTTGCATGACCCTCCGATCATGAAATATTACGCGTTCTGAGCGTCAGAGGATGAAACGGATTTTCGCCCGGTTCGGATTGCAGGGCAGAAAATCTGCCAGAATCAGCTATACAGACACCTTAAAATCAGTTTTTCATGGAGGAATGCCAATGAACAGGACTTTAAACAACTCTTTGCATGATCCTGCGGATGAATTATCCAAAGCGATCCTGTGTCATCAGTCTGGCCAACTAAAAGCGGCCGAAAAAATTTACAGGAAAATTCTTGAAGCAGATCCGAATCACCCGGGTGCCCTGCACCTGCTGGGTGTTATCGCACATCAGTCCGACAAAAATCAGGAGGCAGCGGACCTGATCAGCCAGGCCATCCGGATAAATCCCGGAGACCCGAATTATTACAACAATCTCGGGGCCGCCCTCAGAAATCAGGGAAGGCTGGATGAAGCCATTACCGCTTATCAGAAGGCCCTGCAAATCAAATCGGATTACGCGGGCGCGTACAATAACATCGGAAACGTGTTCCGGGAACAGGGTCGGCTTGATCAGGCAGTTGCGGCCTATCAGAACGCCATCCGGCTGGAACCGGATTTCCTGAAAGCCTACAATAACCTGGGAATAGCGTTAAAGGAGCAGGGCAGGACAGAGGAGGCGATCTCCTGCTATCAGCAGGCTGTGCAGATAAAACCGGACAATGCCCAAAGTTATGATAAAATGGGGAATATCCTCAGGGATCAGGGCAGGACAGACGAAGCCGCGGCCGCTTATGAAAAAGCCCTGCAAATCGGGCCCAACCCCGGAATTGAAGTCAAAAAGGCGATGATGATTCCCGCAGTAAACGAATCAGGGGAGCAGATCGAATTCGTCAGAAAAAGACTGACAGAGGGACTTGAATCATTAGAAAAGAGAAATATCAGACTGGAGGACCCGCATCATCAGGTGGGAACCCCCAATTTCTACCTGGCCTATCACGGCCTGAATGATAAGGAAATCCAGCAAAAAATCGCCGACTTCTATATCCGTGCCTGCCCGGACCTCGAAACACCAGCATCAAACATCAA
>JAOZLU010000987.1 GCA_029934695.1 Desulfobacterales bacterium
GTGGAATGCTCGAAAAAGACCGCGGGCATCAGTTCAAGATCATAAGCGTCATTGATCCGGTTGACGAGGGCGGTGAGGCTGAAGGAGTCAAACCCGTACTCGCTCATATCCGCATTCGGATCGATATCCGCGTCTCCGACCTTCAGTATGGCTGAGGCGATTTCCGATATCTTTTTTTGTACTTCACAAATCAGTTCTGTTTCGTCGGCCTGTACTTGGGTTCTTCTCTCTTCTTTCTCCGGTTTCGGTTCTTTCTGACCCAGAAGTTTCCGTATCTTTTCCGGTTTTCCGTTGAAAACAATAAGCTGGCTGACATCGGCAACCAGTCCTTTTTCAAAAGCGTCCAGTCCGGCATCTGTGGGCAGGGCATAAAGCCCCAGTGTTTTTTCCAGCCATTCCTGTGTCTGTCCGGGGACTTGCATGCCGCCGTCCTTCCACAGGGGCCAGTTGACGGACAGGGTTTTACCGGATCGTTTCCCGCCTTTTCTCAGTTGTTCACGAATACCGGCAAAATGATCCATAAAGCAGTTGGCATACGCGTAATCAACCTGCCCTGAATTCCCCGTTATGCTTGTTGTTGAGGAGAAAAACACAAAAAAGTCAAGGGAATCATCTCTGGTTGCCTCATCCAGATAAACCGCACCTCGGACCTTCGGGGAGAATACCGCATCCATGTCCGCTTTTTTCTTTTTCAGGATAAGCGCGTCCCGGATCACACCTGCCCCGTGAATGATTCCGTCAAGGGTTCCGAAACGGGTTCTGATCTCAGACATAAGTTTCTGAACGTGTTCGGGATCTGAGACATCTGCCCTGATATGCACAATTTCCGAGCCTGTTTTCCGGATGTTTCCCAGTTTTGCTTCTTTGCCTGAAGAAAGCTCGGAACGACCTGTCAATACCAGTCGAGCTTTCCATTTCCGGGCAAGGTATTCGGCAAAGATAAGGCCGAGTTCTCCCAGGCCGCCGGTGATCAGATATACGCGGCTCTCTTTTAAAGGAATGCTGCCGGCAGATTCGCTTTTCGGATCAAAGTCCCGGAAATATTTTACCTGTCTCTTTTCTCCGTGATAGCGAACTTCTGTTGCGGTATCGTCGGTCTGAAATTCTCTGAGCGTCTTGTCATATATGTCCCGGAACAAATCATCAACAGCCACAGTCCTGCAGAGAAACCCGGGGCGTTCCATACGGACCGCTCTGGCAAAACCGCTGACTGCGGAATGAAATGGGTTCTCATTTTGGGTAGTTTTATAAACATATAGCAACCGGACATCCTGTTTCAGATTTTGCGCCATAAGCGCACGGGTGAGATAAAAAATCGGACATACGCTCCCGGCAAGCTGACGGCTGACAGGGTCCTTATGATTTGCAAGGTTGTCTGCTTTTGACCAGAGATAAATGATTCTGGCAGGAATAATATTTCTCTCATAAAATTCCTGTGTCAGAGCGGAGTAATCGTCAGATTTTTCGGGATTCAGGTGATAAACATCATTGCCTGCGGCCTGATACGTTTCTCCGGGACGGATCAGGATCACGTTTTCTGCACGGGATTCTTCTCTGTACAGATGAAAAAGGGTTTCATCGGTGTCGAAGATCAGAACAGGAGAGGAATCGTTGCCGGAGATATCGTTATTTTCTGCTTCCGATTTTTTCCACCCCCCGGTATAATACAATATCTGAAAATGCGCTCCGGCTGGCTCTTTCTGAAGTTTTTTATATAATTCCAGGCCTTCCCTGGGAGCAACTTGGCCGGATTCGATTTTTTCAAGGAGTTCTTTTACAGGCATACATTTATCCATT
>JAOZLU010000391.1:0-1169 GCA_029934695.1 Desulfobacterales bacterium
TGTTTGATGTTTGATGTTTGATGTTTGATGTTTGGTGTTTGATGTTTGATGTAAGGAAAATAATTTAAAGGAGGAAATTTTATGAAAATTGTAAAGACAATATTTATGATCCTGACTGCTGTCTGCTTGTTTACGGCTTCTGACGCTGCGTTTGCAGAAAAGGCGGATATCACATGGACAGGTTGCGGGATTACGAGGAAAGCCTTTATGGCGGAATGTGCCCAAGCCTACAAAAAGAGTACGGGCAAGATCATTGCTCTCAGCGGTGGCGGCGCAAAAAAAGGGATCAGAGATGCTGCCGCGGGCAAGGCTGATATCGGCGGTTCATGCAGGCCATGCCTGCCGGATCTCTATCCGAAACAGGAGAGCGGTGTTATGATGACGCATGTGGCCTGGGATGCGATTGTCATAATGGTTCACCCGGCAAACCCCGTCATCGGACTCACAACTGATCAGGTCACAAAAATTTTCAAAGGCGAGATAAAGTCCTGGAAGGAGATTGGAGGTGAGAATGTGCCTATCACCGTTGTCACCCGCCGCGGGAAGATAAGCGGAGTGGGATATATGGCCCGCAAGATGCTGTTCAACGACAGACATGCCAATTTCTCCCGGTTTTCCGTCAATCTGAAATCAAGTGCGCCAGTGGAAAAGAAAGTTGAAAGTGTGAAAAACGCCATTGGCATCTCCGGGGTCTCCAGCGCAAGGAAACGTAAGGTCAGACTCCTCGCCATAGACAGTGTGGACCCGACAAAGGAGAACATAGCCAATGCCACATACCCATTGTTTCGCCCGTTGTTCCTGATGACCAGGGAACCAACAGGCGATGTCAAAGACTTTCTGGACTGGATACTTTCGGAGGAAGGCCAGAAAGTCATCAGCGATCAAGGAACGGTGAATTTGGAGGAAGGCAGAGGGCTTGTGAAGAAGTTCAGATACTGGGAACATACGAATCTCATTCGGAATTATAAAGGCAGATAGATAGAGCTTTTAAGAAAATTTCAAAATATTCCTCCATAATTTATTTGATAACTGATAGCAAAAAAATCGGATAAGGTCAAGCGGTTTTTCTTTATGTTGACTTTTTATAGTTATGCATATAAATTAAAAAAATGTGGAAAGTGGAAAGTGGAAAGTGGAAAGTGGAAAGTGGAAAGTGGAAAGTGGAAAGT